>CAMDJU010000162.1 GCA_945900695.1 Bordetella parapertussis
GCGCGCACGGGTGAGTTGACGCCGCCAGGGATGACAAGGCGCGCGCGGTCGAAGAGGGTTTGGTTCAGATCGGTCATGGTCTGTGGTCAGTGCTTGGTTTCGTGGCGGGGGAGGGCAAATTCGGTGCCCACTTCGGTGCTGTCGTCTTCGTCCTCGCCATGGGCCCAAAACAGGCGGTCGGGCACGACATGGCCCATGCCCGGGCGAAAGCCGCTGTCCAGGCAATGGTCGAGGTAATTGAGGGCCTCCAGGCAGGCGGCTTCCAAATCGGTGCCGGCAGCGAGCAAGGCGGACAAGGCCGCGCTCAGGGTGTCGCCAGCACCCGAAAAAACGGCGTCAATGTGCTCAAAGCGCTCGGTGGCCAATACGGTCATGGGCGTGGCCAAGGCGTTTTCGATGTGCTGGTCAGGTTGTGCAATGCCGGTGACCAGAACATAGGGCACGCCTTTTTCACTGGCGGCGCGCGCCAAGTCGCGCGGGCCGGGGCTTTTGCTGTTGGACCAGTCGGGCAGCAGCCAGCGCCACAAGGTGCTGTGGTTGCCCACCAGCACCGTGGTTTGGGGCAGCATCAATTCCAAAAAAGCGTCTTGGTAGGCGTCGGCCTGTTCTTCGTCCCACCACGACAGGTTGGGCATGTAGGCCACCACCGGCACCTGGGCGTAGTCGCTGCAGGTTTGGGCCACCATGCTCAAGGTCTCGGGGTTGCCGCAAAAGCCCACTTTGAACACCTGCACCGAGCTGTCTTCGAGCACCACCCGGGCTTGTTCGGCCACGGCGTCTTCATCGATGGCAATGAAATCAAAGATTTCTGCGCTGTCGCGGATGTACACGCCGGTCACCACGCCCAGTGGGTGGGCGCCAACGCAGGCAATGGTGAGTTGATCGGCCCCAAGCCCACCCGCACCACTGGCATCGTTGGCGTTGAAGCACATCACGCAGGCGGGAGGGCCGCCTTCTTCTTCCAGCGTGGAGGGGTCTTGAGAGCGAAATTCTTGCGCCATGGTGGTCTATACAATGCGACCCATTCTATGCGAGCCCTCCGTGGCCGTACCCCCACCTTTTCCCCTTGAACCTTGAAGGCAAGACAGTGGCTAAAACTTGGATGTGTTTGATTTGCGGCTGGATTTATGACGAAGCCGCTGGCGCCCCGGAGGAGGGCATTGCGCCTGGAACCGCTTGGGAGGATGTGCCCATGAACTGGACCTGTCCCGAATGTGGCGCGCGCAAAGAAGACTTTGAAATGGTTCAAATTTAACCACTGCATGCTTTCCCTGCCATGAGCGCGCCCGGCCTTGCGGTCCCCACCGATTGGCGCCGCGCCTTTGACCACTGCATGCTCGACTTGCTGCGCGGGCGGCCCCGATTGGCTCAGGCACCCGCCCTGGCGCTGCGGGGTTTGTGCCAACAAGCGCGCGCGCAGCACACCCAGTCTGAACCCCAGGTGCGCATGTTTTGGGTGCTGGCAGGCCACTTTTTTGACCATTTGACCCAGACCCCAACGCCTGCGCCATGGCAAAACTGGCATACCGTGGTGTGTGCGCGCATCATGGCCGCAGCACCGGGATTGGCCCCGATGGCACCCACACCCAACCAGCAAGCCGAAGCGCTCAGCGCCATGTTTTTGGAGTTTGTCCACGCCCAAGTCGAAGACTGGCAGAGCGTGATGCAAGCTTGGGCGGATGCGCCGCAAGACGCTGAGGCCGCGCACGAATGCTTAGGCCCCACCGCTCAACTGCACATGTTGCTCGGAGATATGCAACTCGATGGCATGGCCGATTTGTGCGCTGCGCTGTTGCAATGCATTGAGGCAGCCTTGGCACACAACGACTTGGCAGCAAGCGCGGAGCGCGCCGGCCCAGCGGTGCCAGAAATGCTGCGTTTGTTGCACCAGTACGCGGCTGGTTTTGTGCGTTCACCCGACCCGTTGGTGTTGGCGGCGTTGCGCCACCCGCCTGCGTGAGTCTGTTGGGTCAAGCGCCGGGTTTTTTCACCACCGCATAACGCGCCAAGGTGGCGTCGCGCGCCACGGCGTGGTCCACCACGGGCAGGGCTTGGTTCTCTCCTAAGCGCAAGCCCGCCGCTTGCAACACCATGGGCGGGGCTTGCCAAGGCGCATGGATCCAACGCTCGGGCAGGTCGGCCAGTTGCGGCTGGTAGCGGCGAATGAACTTGCCCTGGGGGTCAAACTTTTCGCTTTGGCTGATGGGGTTGAAGATGCGAAAGTAGGGTTGCGCATCGCACCCGCTGGAGCTGGCCCACTGCCAGCCCCCATTGTTGGCGGCCAGGTCAAAGTCGATCAGGTGTTGCGCAAAGTAGCGCTCGCCCCAGCGCCAATCCAGCCCCAAATCTTTCACCAAAAAACTCGCCACCACCATGCGCAAGCGGTTGTGCATATAGCCCGTCTGGTTGATTTGGGCCATGGCCGCGTCTACCAATGGGTAGCCGGTGCGCCCCGCGCACCAGGCGTCAAACAAGGCTTGTGCTTCGGGGCCGCTTTCCCATTGGATGCGGTCGTAGTCGGGCTTGAAAGCGTGCGCCACCACCCGGGGGTGGTGGTACAGAATTTGGTGGTAGAAATCGCGCCAAATCAGCTCCGACAACCACACCGCCGCCCCGGCAGAGCCTTGTTGCATGCGCGCATGCGCCAAGCCGGCGAGTTCGCGGATCGACACGGTGCCAAAGCGCAGATGCACACTCAAGTAGCTGGGGCCTTTGACCGCAGGAAAGTTGCGCGTATCTTCATACCGGTCGATGCGGTTTACAAAATCTGCCAGCGCTTGCTGCGCCCCGGCAGCACCGCAAACCACGGGCAAATCGCCCAAGTTGCTGGGCTCAAAACCAATGTCTGGGGCTGAGGGGGGTGGCAGGCGCATGTGGCTGGGCCGCGCCGCCAAGCGCCCCGCCAAAGCTTCGATCGGCCAGGCGCTGAGGTGCTGAGCGGGCTGGAGTTTTTTCAGCCAGGCGTTTTTATATGGTGTGAACACGCCATAAGGTGTGCCGCTTTGGGTCAGCACCTCTTGGCGCTCAAACACCACATGGTCTTTGAAGGTGAAGAAATCTTGCCCTTGCTGGGCCAACAGGGTGCGCACACGGTTGTCGCGCTCTATCGCGGCGGGTTCGTCATCGTGGTTGGCAAACACCGCTTGGACGCCGAGTTCGCGGGCCAATGCGTTCACGGCATCGGCCGCGTGGCCGTGGCGCACGATCAACCCGGCCTCGGGCAAGCCGGACAGGGTGCGCAGCGCCGCATCCAGGTCGTGCAAGCTGCCCAAAATAAAGTCCACCCGCCTGTCGCGCCGGGGCAAGGGGTCCAGAATGTCGCGGTCGAGCACAAACACCGCATGCACTTGGGCGCATTGGTCCAAGGCCTGGTGGAGTGCGGTGTTATCGGTGGCGCGCAGATCGCGGCGGAACCACACCAGACCGGTCTGAAAGCGGGGCTTGCCCAAGGTGTTTGTCTTCAACATTAAAATGCGCCCATGTCCATGGATTCCGAACCGATCAATTTGACGCATCATTTTTTGATCGCCATGCCCGGATTGTCCGATGAATCCTTCGCCAAAAGCGTCATTTACCTGTGTGAACACAGCGAACGCGGGGCCTTGGGCCTGGTGATCAACAAGCCCAGCGAGATCAATGTGCGCGGTTTGTTTGACAAAGTCGACCTGCCTTTGCACCGCGAAGACCTCAATCAAACCCCTGTCTACCATGGCGGCCCGGTCCATACCGAGCGCGGTTTTGTGCTGCATGAACCGGTGTTTGCCGCCTCCAGCGAGCACACAGAATCGGCCTACGCCTCGACCTTGTCGGTGCCCGGTGGCCTGGACATGACCACCTCCAAAGACGTGTTGGAAGCCCTCTCAACCGGGGCGGGCCCGCGCAAGGTGCTGATTTCTTTGGGTTATGCGGCCTGGGGCCAGGGTCAGCTCGAGTCCGAGTTGGCCGAAAACGCTTGGCTCACGGTGGAGGCCGATGCCGCGGTGATTTTTGACACCCCCTGCGAGCAGCGCTATGAAAAAGCTTTGTCCTTGCTGGGCTTGCAGTCGTGGATGTTGTCGCCCGACGCGGGGCACGCATGAGCACAGGCGTGTTGACCGGCCCGCGCCAGGTCGCAGCCCATTTGAAAACGTTTTTGGCCTTTGACTTTGGCACCCGCCGAACCGGTGTGGCGGTGGGCAACCGATTGCTGTGTCAGGCCTCGCCGCAAGGCCATTTGCAAGCCCAAGGCGATGCGCGTTGGCCCTTGATCACCCGCTGCATCCAAGATTGGCAACCCGATGCCTTGGTGGTGGGTGTGCCGTTTCACCCCGATGGTGCAGAACACGAAAACACCCTGCGCGCCCGTCGCTTTGCGCGCCAATTGCACGGGCGCTTTGGCCTGCCGGTGTTTGAAGTCGATGAGCGCTACAGCACCACCGAGGCCTTGGCCAGCGGTGCCAAAGATGTGGATGCGGCCAGTGCCAGCATCATCTTGCAGCAGTTTTTTCAGGAGATGGCCGCATGAGTGGAAACCTCTCGCTCGACGCTGAGACCTTGTACCGCGATTTGCTGCGCGCCTTGCAGCCGCAGTGGGGTGCCACAGACCGTTTGGTCGGCATCACCTCGGGCGGGGCATGGTTGGCCGAGCGGCTGCAGGCCGACTTGGGCTTGAGCGTGCCGGCGGGGGTGATTTCATCGGCCATGCACCGCGACGACTTTGCGCGCCGTGGTTTGGCCGATGGCGGCGTGACCCGCCTGCCCTTTGAAATTGAAGGCGCGCACTTGTGGATCATTGACGATGTGCTCTACACCGGTCGCACCGTGCGGGCGGTGATCAACGAGCTGTATGACTACGGCCGACCGGCCAGCGTGCGCTTGGCGGTGTTGGTGGATCGGGGCGGGCGCGAATTGCCCATCCAAGCCGATTGCGCCGCAGCGCGGTTGAGTTTGCCGGCCGATCAAAAGTTAAGCCTGCAACGCGGCCCCGATGGGCGCTTGTCCTTTTCAGTCAGGGGCTGAGGGTGCTGTACAAACGAAATCCGCAATTGAACCGCCACGGGGAGCTCATCCACCTGCTCTCCACCGAGGGCTTGCCCCGCGACATCCTCACCCACATTCTGGACACGGCCAGCCAGTTCGTCTCGGTCAGCGACCGCGAGGTGAAAAAAGTCCCGCTGCTGCGGGGCAAAAGCGTGTTCAACCTGTTTTTTGAAAACAGCACCCGCACCCGCACCACCTTTGAAATCGCCGCCAAGCGCTTGTCGGCCGATGTGATCAACCTTGACATTGCGCGCAGCTCGGCCAGCAAGGGCGAGTCGCTGCTCGACACCATTGCCAATTTGTCGGCCATGGCGGCCGACATTTTTGTGGTGCGCCACGGCGAGTCGGGTGCGCCTTATTTGATCGCCGAGCACGTGGCCCCGCATGTGCATGTGGTCAACGCCGGCGATGGCCGCCATGCCCACCCGACCCAGGGCTTGCTCGACATGTACACCATTCGCCACTACAAGGGCGACTTTGCCAACCTGCGCGTGGCCATCGTGGGCGATGTGTTGCATTCGCGGGTGGCGCGCTCGGACATCCATGCCCTGACCACCTTGGGCTGCGCCGAGGTGCGGGTGGTTGGCCCCAAAACCTTGGTCCCCGGTGACCTCTCGCACATGGGTGTGCGGGTGTTCCACCAGTTGGAGGCGGGCATTCAAGACTGCGATGTGGTCATCATGCTGCGCTTGCAAAACGAGCGCATGAGCGGCGCCTTGTTGCCCTCGAGCCAAGAGTATTTCAAGGGCTTTGGCCTGACCGAGGCCAAGTTGCAATGCGCCAAACCCGACGCCATCGTGATGCACCCGGGGCCGATCAACCGCGGGGTCGAGATTGACTCGGCGGTGGTCGATGGCGCGCAAAGCGTGATCTTGCCGCAGGTCACCTTTGGCATCGCGGTGCGCATGGCGGTGATGTCCATCGTGGCGGGGAACGAAGCATGAAGACCTTGATCCAACACGGTCGCGTGATCGACCCGGCCAGCGGTTTGGATGCCGTGGCCGATGTGGCCATGGCCGATGGCTGCATCTTGGCCATCGGCCAAGCCCCGAGCGGTTTTGTGCCCGATGCGGTGTTTGAGGCGCGTGACCAGGTGGTCATCCCCGGCTTGGTGGATTTGTGTGCCCGCTTGGGCGAACCGGGCCACGAGCACGAGCGAATGCTCGACAGCGAATTGGCCGCTGCGGTGG
>CAMDJU010000163.1 GCA_945900695.1 Bordetella parapertussis
AAAGCTCGACACCAAACGAACCGCGTCACGCGAATTCAGGCGCTCTTTGATTTGCCCTTGGAACTGCGGGTCCAACACCTTGGCGCTCAAGATGAAACTGGCGCGGGCAAACACATCTTCGGGCAACAGTTTCACGCCCTTGGGCAGCAAAGCGTGCAAGTCGATGAAGCTTTTCACCGCGTTGAACAAGCCATCGCGCAAGCCGCTCTCGTGCGTTCCTCCTGCGCTGGTGGGGATGAGGTTGACGTAGCTTTCGCGCACGGGAGAGCCGTCTTCGGTGAAGGCCAAGCACCATGCCGCGCCCTCGCCCTCGGCAAAACTCTCGTGGCCTTCGTCGGCAAAGCCCTCGCTCTCGAACAAGGGGATAAAGGGGTCGTGGCTCAGGGTTTGCGTCAAATAGTCGCTCAAGCCACCCTTGTAAAGCCAGGTTTGGCTGTCTTTGGCTTTTTCTTGCGCCAAGGTCACACTCACCCCTGGCATCAGCACCGCTTTGCTGCGCAAGAGGTGAATCAACTCTTGCAAAGGCAGGTTGGCTGACTCGAAGTATTTGGCGTCGGGCCAGACCCGCACCACCGTGCCTTGGCGACGGTCACCCGCTTCGGTTTTGCGCAGTTTGAGTTTCTCCACCACATCGCCGCCCGAGAACACCAAGTAAGCCACTTGGCCCTCACGGTAAGAGGTGACTTCCATGCGCTTGGCCAAGGCGTTGGTCACACTCACGCCAACGCCATGCAAGCCGCCCGAGAAACTGTAGGCACCGCCCTTGCCTTTGTCGAACTTGCCACCTGCGTGCAAGCGGGTGAACACCAATTCAATGACGGGCGCTTTTTCTTCGGGGTGCATGCCAAACGGGATGCCGCGCCCATCGTCTTCGATGCTGACCGAGCCGTCGCTGTGCAGTTGCACGGTGATTTTTTTGCCGTGCCCTGCCAGCGCTTCATCGGCAGCGTTGTCGATGACCTCTTGGATGATGTGCAAGGGGTTGTCGGTGCGGGTGTACATGCCCGGGCGCTGCTTGACTGGCTCCAAGCCTTTCAAGACGCGGATCGAACCTTCGGAATATTCGGGTTGTTTGCTGGCCATGGGGCGCGATTGTAGGCAGGCTCATATTTGTGCCACACAGCGAGCCAAGACGGAATTCGCTACAGTGCTCGACATGAACACAACCCGACCCATGCTTGATCTGCGGCAAATGCTCATTTGCAGCGCCATTTTATTGACCATGTCCATGGGCATTCGACACGGCTTTGGGCTGTGGCTTCAACCCATGACCCAAGCCATGTCTTGGAGTCGTGAGGACTTTTCTTTGGCCATGGCGGTGCAAAACCTGACCTGGGGAATTGCCGGCATTTTTTCTGGCATGCTGGCTGACCGTTTTGGTGCCTTTCGCGTCATTGTGGCGGGCATCCTGTTGTATGCGCTCGGCTTGTTTGGCATGGCGCATGCCACCACCCCGCTGGCCTTGGTCTTGAGCGCCGGCGTGCTGATTGGCTTGGCCCAGGCCGGCACCACCTATGTGGTGGTGTACGGCATCGTTGGCCGCAACACCCCGGTTGAAAAACGTTCTTACGCCATGGGCTTGACCGCTGCGGCGGGCTCCTTTGGCCAATTTTTGATGATGCCCGTAGAGGGGTTTTTGATCTCTTCTTTGGGCTGGCAACAAGCCTTGTTGGCTTTGGCCACGATCGCCTTGTTCATGCTGCCGCTCACCATGGGGCTGCGCGAACCCGCCTTTGCCCAGGGCCAGTCACCGCGCCGCGACCAAACCATTGTGCAAGCCCTGCGCGAAGCGCTGGCCTACCCCAGCTTTCAATGGCTGATGGCCGGCTTTTTTGTCTGCGGCTTTCAAGTGGTCTTCATTGGGGTGCATTTGCCCAGTTACATCAAAGACAAAGGGATGGGCCCGGAGGTGGCAGGTTATGCCCTGGCTTTGATTGGCCTGTTCAATGTCTTTGGCACGTATGCGGTGGGCCTGATGGGTTCACACTTTTCTGGGCGCCAATTGCTGGCTTGCAATTACCTGGGCCGATCGGTGGTGATTTCCGTCTTTTTGTTGGTGCCGGTGAGCAACTGGAGCGTCTACATTTTCTCCTGTTGCATGGGTTTGCTGTGGCTGTCCACGGTGCCCCCCACCAACGGCACAGTGGCCAAAATTTTTGGTCTGTCTCACTTCTCCATGCTGGGGGGTTCGGTGT
Source organism: Bordetella parapertussis (assembly GCA_945900695.1). Taxonomy (GTDB): domain Bacteria; phylum Pseudomonadota; class Gammaproteobacteria; order Burkholderiales; family Burkholderiaceae_C; genus Limnohabitans; species Limnohabitans parapertussis_A. The sequence goes on from CAMDJU010000163.1 coordinate 2,196, forward strand.
TTTTTGGCCACCAATTGGGCAGCTTCATGGGCGTGTGGCTGGGAGGGTGGTTGTACGACCACACCGGCAGCTATGACGTGGTTTGGTACATCTCCATCGCATTGGGTGTGGTGGCTGCCGTGTTCAACTGGCAAGTCAACGAAAAACCGATTGAGCGTTCCCCACAGATGAGCGCAGCATGACGCCCCTGCGGCCCAAAATCTGGCAAGTGCTGTTGATGGCAGCGGCCTTGGCGCCGGTGTTCATGTTGTACCAACACCCAGACTTTTTGTGGATGCTGGCCTCGCAAGCTTGGTCCTGCTTTTGACGCTGCGAGCCATGCACCCCGCCAACCCTGGCCCGCCCCTCCCATCACCCCAGCCCCATCCGCCAGGCGGTGATGCGCCCAGCCCCTGGGTGCAGCGCTGGACCCACCTGATCGCGCCGGGCGGTGAGGTGCTCGACTTGGCCTGTGGCCATGGTCGTCACATGCGCCATTTGGCTGAACACGGTTTTCGCCCCTTGGGGGTGGACCAAAACCCAGAGGCTTTGGCGCACGCCCAAGCCTGGGGAAAAACCTGCTTGGCCGACGTGGAAAACCTTGCATGGCCGTTTCCGTGCGGCGTGTTTGATGCGGTGATCATCACCAACTACTTGTGGCGCCCCCTGCTGCCCCATATATTTGCCAGTTTGGCGCCCCAAGGCGTGTTGATCCACGAAACCTTTGCCCAGGGCAACGAAACCGTGGGTCGGCCATCTCGGCCTGATTTTTTGCTGCGCCATGGCGAATTGCTTCAAATGTGCCAAGGCTTGCACATCGTGGCCTATGAAAATGGGTTCATCGACCACCCGGCCCGCTTCGTCCAACGGGTGGTGGCCGTGCAATCAGGGCCTGACCACACACCCACGGTGCGTTACCCGCTCTCGGTAGAATGACCGCTTTCCCTGACGAGACCCGGACATGATCAGCATCACTGGCAGCATTGTGGCCTTGGCCACCCCCATGCTTGACGACGGCGCCATTGACTACCCAGGTCTGCGCCGTTTGGTCGATTGGCACGTGGATCAAGGAACGGATTGCATTGTCGCGGTCGGCACCACCGGGGAGTCACCCACCGTCAGCGTGCAAGAACATTTAGAGATCATCCGGGTCTGCGTGGAGCAAGCCAAAGGGCGCATCCCCATCATGGCCGGTTGCGGTGCCAATGCCACTGCCGAGGCCATCGAATTGGCCCGGCGTGCCAAAGAAGTCGGGGCTGATTGCCAACTGCAAGTGGTGCCCTATTACAACAAGCCCACCCAAGAAGGTTTGTTTCAACATTTCAACGCCATTGCCCAAGCGGTCGATTTGCCCCTGGTGCTCTACAACGTGCCGGGCCGCACCGTGGCCGATTTGCAGCATGACACGGTGATGCGATTGGCCCAAGTGCCTGGCATCATCGGCATCAAAGAGGCCACGGGGAATATCGAGCGCGCCCAATGGTTGATCCGAGAGGCCCCCAAGGGCTTTGCCATTTATTCTGGTGACGACCCCACCGCTGTGGCCCTGATGATGTGCGGCGGACAAGGCAACATCAGTGTGACAGCCAACGTGGCCCCGGGTTTGATGCACCAACTGTGCGCTGCCGCGTTGGCAGGCGACCACCGCACCGCCATGGACATCCAGTTCAAACTCATGCCTTTGCACAAACACCTCTTTGTCGAAGCCAACCCAATTCCCCTCAAATGGGCCATGGCCAAGTTGGGTCTGTGTGGGCCGGCCATGCGTTTGCCCTTGACCCCCCTGTCCTCCCAGCACCACACGGTGCTGGAGTCTGCTTTGCGCGCCAGCGGCCTACTGGCCTGATGCCCCTTACCCATGAAATACCCCATGACCCGTTTTGCCCTGTTTTCCTTGCGACTGAGCCCTTGGGTGCTTGCCGCCATGCTGGCCGGCTGCGGCAGCATCATCCCTGACTCCAAGGTGGATTACAAAACCCAAGGCGAAGCCAAAGTCACCAAACTCGATGTACCGCCAGATCTGAGCCAAATTAACCGTGAGTCTCGCTACGCCCTGCCAGGGGTGGGGGTGAGTGCCAACGAGTTCAACAACAACCGCACCGCACAGCGTGGCAACGCCGTGACCAACACCATGGGCGATGTGCGCTTGGAGCGTTTGGGCACTGACCGCTGGCTGGTGGTGGGCCGCCCAGTGGATCAGATTTACCCCATCGTGCGCGACTTCTGGAAAGAGAACGGCTTTATCTTTACCCAGGAAAACCAGGCATTGGGTTTGCTTGAAACCGAATGGGCCGAAAACCGCGCCAAGTTGCCGCAAGATGTGATTCGCCGAACCTTGGGCAAGGTGCTCGATGGCCTTTACTCGACCGGTGAGCGTGACAAATACCGCACCCAGCTCGAACCTCTGACAGCACTGTCAACCGAAATTCGCATCAGCCACCGGGGCATGGTGGAGGTCTATACCAGTGTGGTGAAAGACGCCACCGTTTGGCAACCCCGGCCCAGCGATCCGGGCTTGGAAAACGAATTCCTGCGCCGTTTGATGTTGAAAATGGGTGCGCCCGCCCAACAAGCCGATCAGGCGGTGGCCCAGGCCAATATCCCCAGCACCTCGGCCAAGGCCGAAAACATCGCCGGACAAACCTCCATCTTTTTGAACGAAGGCTTTGACATCGCTTGGCGCCGCGTTGGTTTGGCCTTGGACCGCACTGGTTTCACCGTGGAAGACCGCGACCGCCGCTCTGGCACCTATTTTGTGCGCTATGTGGAAACACCCAACGACAAAGAAGGCAACTTCTTCACCCGCATGTTCAAAGCCAAAAAAGTAGCAGTGCCGGTGAAGTACCGCATCGCCATTAGCGCCCAAGCCAGCGGCGGCAGTCGTGCCGTGGTGCTCGGCCTCGACGGACAAAACGAGTCCAGCCCAGCCAGCCAAAAAATCGCCAAATTGCTGCTCGACGAACTCAAATAAACCCCAAGCCCTTCTTTTAGACAGGCCCACAACAAAAAAGCCACCCGAGGGTGGCTTTTTTGTTGTGCGGATTAAAGAATTACTTCTTTTCGCCAGCAGGTGCAGCGGCAGGCGCAGATGCGTCAGCAGCAGGAGCGGGGGCAGATGCGTCAGCAGCTGGTGCAGGTGCAGCAGCGGGAGCGGGTGCGGGTGCAGGTGCGGGGGTTTCTTTTTTGCCACAAGCGACCAAAGCGGCGGCCATCAGAGCGGCCAAGAGGAGTGATTTTTTCATGATGATTCCTTTGAAGGGGTGGATAAAACTCATTGTTGGTACCGCCACACCTTGGCGTGGCCGAGCCGATGGACTCAGAAGCTTCCTCAACTCAGCCTCTGATTATAGGGTAAATCCTGGGTTCCATGCCTTCATGACGCCCGGCTTTGCGGCACACGCCCCAAGCCGGTGCGCAATTGGCATGCCTCACATCGGGTGGCACCAACCTTGTTCACCCCACTCGCGCAACAAGGCTTGGGCCGCTGGGCTGGCCAATCGCCATTGGGTTTCGTCAAGGCCGCGTTGATCGGCCAAGGCCCGCATCAAACGGGCATCGGCACCACTGGCGCGCCAACTCTCACCGTTGAGGTAAATGTGCCCATCGTCGTACAACATGCGGCTGCATGCATCCAGCACCCAAGCCCGAATGCGCCGGGGTACAGGGCGCGGCTCAAACCAAACCTGCGCCTTGGGCTCGGTCATCACCTCTCCCAATGCCTGGTGCACGGCATGGGGCCGATCCAGCATGTGTTGCACCGCCTTTTGGGCAAATGCTTGCAAGTTTGCTGGCATTTGGGCCGGGTGCGACACCGCCGCCTGCTTGGGGTCGGTGTACAGGCGGGTGGGGAGCTCATCCTCGCAGCGCTCGGACAAACGTTGCAACACATCGCGCCCCAATTCGGCCATGTCGGGGGCCCGAAAACCCACCGAATAGGTCATGCACTCCCCCACAGCAGTGCCTTCAT
>CAMDJU010000164.1 GCA_945900695.1 Bordetella parapertussis
AACAAATCTACGCCGGAGGTTTACAAGCCCCTGTGTAAAGCCCATCTTCTTGAGCGCTTCGCTTGGGTCAATACGCAACTGCAGGAAAAGGCTTTTTTGATGGGCGAGACCTACACAGTGGCGGACATGTATTTATTCAATGTCAGCAATTGGGCGCATGTGGTGGGCCTGAAATTGACCGACTTCCCCCAGTTGCTTGAATGGCGAAAGCGCATTTCCGAGCGACCTGCAGTGCGTGCGGCCATGAAAGCTGAAGGACTACTGAAATAAAGAACCTCTAACCCAAATCTGCGGAAAATGCAGGTGATGCATCAGTTCACGCACAAACACTACGCTCGTAAAAAACCGTGCGCTGTCGGGCAGGGCTTCTTGGTGAGGCGCTTGCCCCATGGCCTGCATCACCAAGCGGCTAAAGGTTTGCTCTACCGCATCCACATGCAGTGCGCGTTGTGCGCCCTCAGACACGCCCGCCACACTCGCTAAAGTTTGAAAATCGGCTTCGTTGGTAAACAACTTCGCGCCCAGAGGCCAATCGGGATGCGCGGCTTGTATGTGGTCTTCCACCCACTCGATGGCACGCTCCAAAAGGCCAGGATTCAATTGCCCACGGGGAAAAAAACGTTTTTCCATGTCCGCGTGACTAAAAGCAATCCGCAGCGCTGGCATCTGGGGGTGGGCAGGGCTGTGCAAAACGGCGGCTTCAGCCTCAAACGTAAGTTGCAGCCACAGGTCTTGGCTTGTATCAACGGCTGTATTGGTTTTAATCAATGTCATGGCTTTTCCTATGGGGATTCACCTGGTGGCGTTGGCATGTCGTGCAGATGGTGCAGTTTGACCCACACTTTCGCGCCGTGCTCACCGGTCTGGGCGCTTAATTGGCTGCCCGGGGGCAAACGCAGCCACGACTGCGTGGCAAACCTTTCGCCGCCCTCGCTGAAGTCGCCTTGCAACACTAAAAACTCACCGCCTTTGGGTAAGGCCAATTCAATCAAGGTGTGGGGAGCCCACTCTTCCAAGCGCACATCTTCGTGTGTGTCCATGAACAGGGGCGAGACCCGCACGCCCAGGCGCTGGGCGTCAGTCACGCGCGCCAGTTGCTCGGTATGCACGATGACGTGGCTGCGGTCTCGCGGGTCGAACTGCCAAAGCTTCACAAAAATCGTGCAACCTTCTTTAGAGCCTGGGATGTGGCGGCTAAGCGGCGGGTTGCGGATATAGCTGCCTGCGGGGTAGTCGCCATGCTCGTCTTGGAACACCCCTTCAAGCACCAAAAACTCCTCACCCCCGCTGTGGGTGTGGGCGCTGAACTGACTGCCCGGCGCGTAGCGCACGATGCTGGTGGCTTGCGCCACCTCGTCGCCCAGGCGGTGCAGCATGCGGCGCTCTACGCCGGCAATGGGCGAGGCCAGCCAATCGAGTTGGGCGGCATGCACAACGGCTTTGTGGTTCATATCGGCGTGCAGATTCATGGTGTGTTCCTTCAAGTGTTCTGTCAAGTATTCAAGGCCAAGGGCTTGGGTGTTAGCGAGGCCGCGCTTTTGAGCAGATCGGCCACCGCCAACTCCGCTGACTCCAGCGCACCTTCCAAAAAGCCGCCATGGTCGGGCGCGCGTTCGGTGCCCGCCAAAAACACCCGCTCGCGCCATTCAGGCGGCACGCTAGCTTCTTGGTACATCGGGTGGTACGACAAGGGAAGCGTGTCCTCCTTGGCTGCCGTCAAGGGTTCTTGCGCCCAATCTTGCACCTCGTGCCAAAGCGGTGTGGCAGCTTGGGGCCCAAACATGCGTACCAGTTGCGCCAAAGCCAGGCGTTTCAATTCCTCGGAGCCAATGCCCGCGCGGTAAGCTGGCGAGGCACCTACAAAGCCAAACAAGGCGGCTTGTTTTCCTGTGGCGTCTGAGGCGTCATGGATTTCAGACATGGGGCCGCGGTGGCTCATGCCGTCGCCAGACAGTCCTGCTTCGCGCCAAAAAGCGCTGGGGTAGGCAGCCACAAATTTGGCTTGCCCCGCCATCCACGTGGGCGTGGCTTGCATGTCTTGCATCATGGCAGCCGGCCAAGCGGGCTCCAGCGCCATATCTTGTGCCCACAAGCGTGGCGGAATGGTAACCACCACCTGAGAGGCGAGTTGGCTCCAGCGACCGCTGGCGTCTTCAAGCTCGAGTTCAACCGCATGCGGACGCAGTTTCAAGCCCAGCACACGGGTGTTGGTTTTCAGGTGGACCGTGTCGTCAAACGCGGCATGAAGTGCATCGGTCAAAGCTTGTGTGCCCCCAGCGATGCGGTAAGACGAGGATGACTGGTCCCACGCACTTTGGTGTTTGTATATTTTTCCGTCTTGGCCTTCCACCGCCGCAGCGCCTTTGCTGTGTTGAGGAAATGAGGCCAAACCCATTGTTTGAAGCAAGCGGTTCATGCGCGGGTTCATGCCCGGCCAAAACCAAGCGGGGCCCAAATCTAGGCGGTGGTCAGAGGCCGTAGGTGACACACTGAATATTCGCCCGCCCACGCGCTCGCGGGCTTCGATCAACCACACTTTGTGACCCGCTTGCTGCAGCAAACGCGTGGCATACAGGCCACTTAAGCCCGCACCAATGACAACAACTGGATAAGACATAGAAATACTCCTTTCAGACCTTGGCCGACATCGGGCTAAGATCAAGTTCATGGGTCCAAGCGCTGGGCGCTTGGTGAAAAAGTTGCCAATACACCTCGGCCAAATCGGCTGCAGCCATGCTGCTGTTCGCTTGTGCGCCGGCAAACCGTTGCTGGGTTTTGTCAGACCAAATCAGGCCATCCAAAATCGTGTGCGCCACATGGATGCCGTCACCCGTGTGCTCACGCGCCAAGCTTTGGGCCAAGCCACGCAAGGCAAATTTCGCGCTGCTGAATGCCGAAAACATTGGCCCCGCACGCACACTGCCCGAGGCACCGCTGAAAATCAAACTGCCGCCACCATGGGCCCGCAAGCGGGGAATGGCTTGCTGCGCCACATTGACCGCGGTCAGCGTCATCGAGCGCCACACTTGCTCGAAGATCTCGGGGGTGGTGTCTAAAAAAGCCTCGCGGTGAAACTGCATGGCATTGTGGATCACTCCGGCCAAGGGCTTGCTGGCATCCAAGCTTTGAAACAAGTCGGCTGTGGCGCGTGCATCGCTCAAGTCGGCGTGGACATGACCGGCGCCGTGTCTGGATACGGGCACCACGTGGTACCCCCCCGCACTGAACCGCGCTTGCAAAGCTTCACCCAAACCGCCACTGCTGCCCGCGATCACCAGTGTTTTGACAGTTGTTTTTTCTGGCATAAAGACTCCGTTTTATAAATCTTATTGATTAATTTTAAGCTTTCCTGCTGTTGATTGAACCCTGAAGAGGTCAGGCGTGAATTCCTTTTGTCCTCAGGGTTCAACAGTTTGTATCAGCCTTGCAAACGAGCAGCCAAGGCTTCAGCCAAAGGCGGCGCAGAAGCTGGGCTTTGACCGGTCATCAAAGGACCATCTACCACCACATTGGCTTCCCAATTGGTCTTGCTTTGGTACTTGGCACCACGGTTTTTAAGCTCATCTTCAAGGGAGAACAGCAAGTGCTTGAGCAACTCGATCTCTGTGTCTTCGTCATTCTTGAAGCCAGTCAAATTCAGCCCCTTCACCAAGTACTCACCAGAAGGCAACTTCACGTCGCGCAAAATAGCCGGTGCGTGGCAGACCATGGCGATGGGGCGGTTGCTGGTGTAGAAGTCTTGGATCAACTTGATCAGGTGTGAGTCGTGGGCAAGATCCCAGAGCAGGCCGTAACCGCCGGGAATGAACACCGCATCAAACGTGTTGTAGTCCAAGTTGCGCAGCTTGCGTGTTTCTTTGGCCGCGTGCAAAGCCACTTCGTCGCTCAAGAAGCGGCGGGTGTACTCGGTGGTGAAGGGTGCTTTCATGCTCAGCCAATCGATGGGCGCTTCGCCGCCCTTGGGCGACGCCAAGACCACCTCGTAACCTGCCTCGGTCAAGATGTAATAGGGCGCGGCCAACTCGGTGAACCAAGTGCCTGTGTGCTTGCCGCTGGTGCCCATTTCGTCGACCGACGACATGACCAATAAAACGCGTTTTTGTTTGTTACCTGTGCTCATTTTTTTTCCTTACCGCTTTGTGCGGATTCACTTTCAAACAATGGCTGCGAGAACCCTTTCCCGCATACCGCTCTTGCTTCGATTGCTGAATGGCTTCAACAATCAATGCGCTTTCATGCTACAAACCTATCGATAGGTAGGTAACATGCTTAAAAAAAAGCCCCTCAAGACACCAAAACCCCAAGAAACACATCCATCATGTGACGCGGCCCCATGGGCGCAGATACGCAGCGCCCCACCAGCATGGAGCCTTCCAGCATGGACAAACAGGTTTGCGCCACAGCGGCTGCATCGTTGACCTTTTTGAGGGAACCGCTGTCCATGCCCTCTTGAACGACAAACGTCAACCAAGTCATGTTCAGTTGAAAAAAATGGTTCACTTCTTGTTTGACTGCAGCATCCAAAGAATTGCTTTCAGCACTCAACATGCCGCAGACACACAGGTGGTGCTGGTTGGCAAAAGTGGCTTCGAAAAGATCGGCATAGGCGGCGAGGCGCTGCGGTGCTGATTTGGCGCTTGCCAGTATGTTTTGTAAGGCCTCTTCAAACCCGTGGGTGTAGCTCCGTACCACCGCCACGCCCAAATCGGCTTTGGACGCAAAGTGGTGATGTACGCTGGCTTTGCGCATGCCGACCTCTTTGGCAATATGCTCAAACGAGAAGCCGTTGTAGCCAACCTCTTGCACCAAGTTTTGTGCAACTTCTGCAATTCGCTGGGCTGAGGGGCTGAGTTCTGTTCGGGTGGTCATGAAATGTTTTCTTACCTATCAGTTGGTAGGTTGGATTATGTCATTCTTTTGGGTCTTGTCAAGCGTTAATCAGTCTTATCCACTTTAGTGAACTTTGTAAATGTTAAAAACATTGACCCTCAGCCTTTTGCTGCTTGCTGCATCCCAGGCCCAAGCGGGCGCTTGTACCCGCGAATACATGCCGGTGTGTGGCCAGTTGCCCGACACAACCCAAACTTTCGCCAACCGCTGCGTGATGAAAAATGCGGGTGCTGTGATGCTTTATGAGGGTGAGTGCAAGCCCAAGCCCAAGCCAGCGACCAAAGAGGTCACGCTGAAAGTAGCACCCAAACTGATCGATTGCATGGGCGTGGCACCGATGCGCTGCATGCGGGTCAAAATGGATGATCAAGAAAACTGGTCTGCCCATTACGACAACATTGAAGGCTTCACATTTGTGCCTGGCTTTGAATACAACTTGTTGGTCAGAATCACCTGGATTGACAAACCACCCGCCGATGGGTCAAGTATGCGCTACACACTTTTGCGAGAGCTATCGCGCACCCCTAGCGACTAAGCCTGTTGGTTTTGGCACCGGGGGCTTGTTGACTAAGCTAGCCAGGCGCCTTGGGCCTGCTCCCAGCCGACCACGGCAATGGGCGAGCCGTCTGGCTGAATAAAGGTCAGTGGTCCTAGGAAAGTCATATAAAACTCACTGTCCTCTGGAAAAGAGGTTTGATCATGGCGTGCACCTGAGCATTCAAAACCATAGCCGGGTGCAACCGCTGTGTCCCCGCCATGGTCTTTGCCGCCACGCACGTCCATACGCCCTTTGGTTAAAAGGTATTCGCCTGGGCCTGCATGAATATGAGGCGCAAACGACGAGCCTTTAGGGCAGTCAAAAATAGCGGTCCATGCCCCGTGTCCGGGTTGCACATGAAGCAATTTCCAGCGAATGCCGCCCGCAGAAAGTGTGGGGGGAAAGGGGATCCACTTCAGATCGGGGATGTGGACATACTCTTCAGCGATTTGGGTTTTCATGAACTTGCCTCAGGATTGTTTTTGCATTACTCGGTTGTCAGACATGAGGCTTGTTCATCGACATAAAAAGTCAAGCCCCAAAACCATATTGCGCCCATATGCTTGCTCGGGCAAGTCATGCAAACCCCTAAGTAAGAATCTCTATGCGGGTAGCGAGCTTCTCAGGATGTAGAGCCCAAGCGCCACACACGCCAACACCACAAGGGCCAAGGCGCGGGTAGGCCATGTGTCTTTCGACTCTACGTC
>CAMDJU010000165.1 GCA_945900695.1 Bordetella parapertussis
AGCCCTTGTTCCTTAACTGCACTGATGATGTCGGCCAAGCCATCGTCCACCACACTCGCCTCAACAAAAAATGGGGTGTTGTGCTTCAGGCAGGCTTGCATGGCAGCCACATGAAGAAGTGGCGGCAGAGAAATCACCACACCACCAAATGCCTGCTGCTGCATGGTTTCTGCATAGTCGCTATGCACTTGGATGCCATAAATGGTCTGGGCTTCTAGGCGCCTGTCCTCGCGAACATCCACCCCCACAATGTCTTGAAAGCCCAAAGCTTGTAAACAGCGTATGCGGCGCTTGCCCATTGAGCCCAAGCCGATCACTAAAAATTTCATGGTGTTGTTCCCTTGGGTGTGTTGGGTATGGCGCGGGCTGGTGTACCCACCAACCGCTGATGGTCACCATGGCAGTGCAGAACCACTGAACCCGCCCCCACAGTGCAATGGCTGCCTAAGCTCACGCCTTGAATCAGCACCGCCCCTGCGCCTATGAAGGTGTGGGTGCCCAAGTGGACGTTTCCGCAGAGAATCGCTCCACAGGCCACATGGCTGTGTGGACCGATCTGGCACCCATGGTCTATGCGGGCGCCGGTGTTGACCAAGGTGTTAGCGCCCAACTGCACGCAAGTTTGAACCACAGCCCCAGCCATGATTTGCACACCTTCGCCGACAAGGACATCTGGGGCGACCCAACTGAAGGGGTGTACCAAGGCTGGAAACACGTAACCCATTTGAGCATAAGTGTCGAAGACACGTTGTCTTGGTTCAGGTGTTTGGACAAAGCCAACGCCATTGGCCAAAAAAATATCGGTAGACAAATGTTGTGCAAGCACATTGGCATCGTCCCATACAGCCAGACCTTGCCACTCCCATACCGATTGCGCCAACAGTGCGGGGTCGCTCACGCCCAGCACTTCACATTGGAGTTCACGCAACAAGGCCAGCACCACGCTGGCATGGCCGCCAGCACCCAGCAACACCCAGGGTTTGCTTTGCAGTTTGTGGCTGTTCATGTTTGTATGGCTTCGCCAGCGGCAAAGTCGTGTTGTGCAACGCAGCCTATGAGTTGCCACAAGTCTTGTGGTGGCAAACCTTGGCCGCTGCGCGCTGTTTCCAGATCTTCGCGGGTGAAGGTGTGTCCTTTGGCAATGGAGCGCGCAGCCACCACTTGTTTGCGCGCTGCCAAGCGGGTATTGAGTTCGCTGGGTTGAGGTACTTTATGACCATGACCCATGGCAACTTCCAGTTGTCGAATAGCTTTCACCATCAGGGCAAATTCAACGGGCTCTAGAGAGGCGCGGTGGTCGGGGCCTTGCATATTGCAGTCAAGGGTGAGGTGTTTTTCAATCACACGGGCGCCGCGCGCGACTGCAGCAATGGGAATGGCTGTGCCCTGGGTGTGGTCCGAATAGCCCACAGGTAAATGAAATGCATCGCGCAGTGTGTCCATGCTGCGCAAGTTCACTTCGGTCATGGGGGTGGGGTATTGCGAAGTGCAGTGCAGCAGCGTGACCTGCGAGGCCAACAAGCTGCGATCAGCTTGCGTTACCCAGTGTGACCAAACGGCTTCCATGTGCTGGGGTTCGTGGGTGTAGTGCAAGCTGTGGTGAATCACCGCCAATGCTTGTTCCACCTCTGACAATGTGGCCATGCCAGTGGATACCACCAGCGGCAGACCACTGTGTGCGCAGGCCCACAAAAAAGGGGCGTTGGTCAAGTCGCCAGATGACACTTTGAGCATAGGCAGTTGAAGCGTTTGCAAAAACTTCAAGCTGACCAAGTCAAAAGGTGTTGATAAGAAGTTGATGCCCTGCTTTTGGGCGTGTTGCTGCAGCGGTGCATGCCACTCAAAGGGCAACTCCAGCTTTTTGAGCATGGCGTGTTGGGACTCGCTTGCAGACGTGGTTTCGGTTTGATAGGAGGCTTTGGGTGCGGTTGGGCTGGCCAAGCGGTCTGCTTGAAAAGTTTGAAACTTCACCGCGTCGGCGCCTGCGCTGGCAGCGGCATCTACCAGTTGCATGGCCAAGTCCAACTGGCCGTTGTGGTTCACTCCGGCTTCGGCAATCACATAAACGTGCTGGGGTTCAAACGACATGGGCAGCCCCTGAATCGAAAAATACTTTAACAGTGGTGAGGGGGCATGTCTGCAAAACAGCCAGCATCTTCTGCGCTGCATGTCCGTCCCCATAGGGGTTCACAACGCTGCGACAAAACTCAGAAAAATCGGTGGACAAGGCCTGGTTGATGGCGCTTCCTACAGAGACTGTATCGGTTTCTGTGTTAGTGACGGAGGCAGGCTGCAATCGACCTAACTGGCGAATACCCACATTGATGGTGGGAATTCCAAACGAGGGTGCTTCAATCAATCCACTTGATGAGTTGCCCACAACAAAGGAAGCGTACTTGAGGGCGCTCAGGTACTTCACCATGCCCAGCGATGCAAAGGCTTTGACGCGCAGTGGGCGGCGCATGGCTTCAAGCTTGATAGCCTCGATGAAGGCCGTGTTGCCTTCGTCGGCATTGGGGTAGGTGACAAGCACTTGTAAATGTGGGTGGGCTTCCAAAGCTTGCAAAATGTTTTGCAAGGTGTTCAAACCATCCTCCTGACCTAAGGTGGCAGGGTGGTAGGTGAGAACGGCAAAGGGCAAAGTTGGGTCAAACCCCAGGGCCGACAGAAGATCGCTTAGCGACATCAGTGTTGTGCGGCGAATCGCGTCCAGTCCAAACGCACCGACGCAATGCACCGCGTGGGGTGCCTCACCCATTTGAATAACACGCTGCCGATGTTGCTCGGTTGACACGCCGTGGATGTGAGCCAGTTTGGTGATGGCGTGTCGGGTGGCATCATCGTTTGCACCTTGCGTGATTTCGCCGCCATGCAAATGGGCAATTGGAATACCCAAGAAGTGGGCTGCTTGCGCAGCTGCCATGGCTTCAAAACGGTCGCCCAAAACCACCAAAATATCTGGTTTCATGGCGGACAATGCCTGCGCTATTTCAATGACCCCACGACCAACCGCCTGAGCAATGTCCAAGGCTTGGTCGCCAGTCAGTTGAAGGTCAACACGTTGGTCGATGCGAAAGCCATCTTTCTCGATGTGACGCCAAGTGTCACCGTGCTTGGCTGAGAGGTGCATGCCACTCACCAGTGTTTGCAGTGTCAATTCACCATGGGCTTGAATGTCTTTCATCAGCCAAAAGAGCAAACCGTAGTCGGCCCTTGAGCCCGTGAAAACTGCAATGGCGCGTTTCATGCTGAGCGAGCAGCTGGTACGCCGCTGGGTAGATTCACCAAGGTATCGAACAAATGCGCTGTCTGTGGCAATGGACCACGCAAACAAGCGGCGTACATGGGCAACAGATGCATGGGTGTCCAACTGGGCCGTGACAAGATGCCGTGACTGTGCAGGTGGTTCAGTAAAGCGTCTCTTTGATAACGGCTTTGACACTGAACAGCATTGAGCCAAAAATTCGATTGGCATCCCTCAGGCTCGTCAATAAACTGCCAATCGCTGTCAGCAAGAAAGGCTTTGTAGGCCATGGCCAATTCGCGCTTGGTTTTGATAAACCCTGTCAGTTGTTCGAGTTGGGCGCAACCCAGCGCGGCGTTGATGTTGGGCATGCGGTAGTTGAATGCCAATTCATCGTGAACAAAGTCATAGGCATGGGCTTGTTTGGCTGTGGTGGTGAGGTGCTTGATTCGAGCAGCCAATAAGGGGCTGCTGGCTAAAACGGCACCTCCACCTCCGGTGGTGATGGTCTTGTTGCCGTTGAAACTCAATGTGCCCAGTGCGCCCACAGTGCCGGTGTGCTGACCTTTGTACAAGCTACCCAAAGACTCTGCGGCGTCTTCAATCAATACCAGCTGCCAATCGCGGCAAACAGCGACCAGGCCGTCAAGGTCGGCGGGATGGCCAAAGGTGTGCATGGGCAAGGCTGCTTTGATGGCGCGCATGGAATCGGTGTGCCGACATTGGCCATGGTCGTCGATAAATGCATGCTCGTCCAGCCATTGGCGCATGGCCAACGGCGACAAACCCAAAGTGTGTGCATCAACATCCACAAAAACGGGGTCGGCACCACAATAACGTATGGCATTACATGTGGCGACAAAAGTCAGAGATTGCGTGATGACCAAGTCACCAACGCCAACACCGCTTGCAACCAAGGCCACATGCAGAGCTGCCGTACCGTTGACCGTGGCAACCGCTTGTTGGCTGCCTGTGTAATGGGCCAGATCTGTTTCAAATTGGTTGACAAACTTACCCACGCTTGACACATACGTCGAATCGATGGCTTCATTCACATAGTCTTTTTCGCGGCCTGTAAAAATCGGCTCGTGCAGCGCAATTGGGCCATGGCTGCCATACACCTCGCGGATAAATGAAACCAGTTGATCCATGGCTTAGACGTTGTAAATGCCAGTTTTGTATTTGGCCAGATTGTGGGGTTGCGTAAACCATTCGATGGTCTTTGTCAGGCCCTCGCGCAAGCCCACTTGGGCTTGGTAGCCCGTGAGTTGCTGTATTTTTTGGTTGTCGCACCACAAGCGAAAAACCTCAGATTGGCTGGGTCGCAAGCGTGCGTCATCGCTGACAAACTCCACATGGCTGTGCATGATGTCCTTGATCATGTTCAGGGTGTCACCCACACTAATCTCGGTGTTGGAACCTATATTGACCACTTCGCCAATCGCTCCAGCACTTTGCGCCAACTGCGCAAACCCTTCGCAGGTGTCACTGACAAAATTGAAGTCGCGTGTGGGGGTGGTGTCGCCCAACTTGATTTGCGCCACACCGCTGGCTATTTGACCAATGATGGTTGGGATAACTGCGCGGGCGGACTGCCGTGGACCGTAGGTGTTGAAGGGGCGCGCCACGGTGAGTGGCAAACCAAATGCATGGTGAAAACTCATCGCAATGGCGTCCGCCCCAATTTTGGAGGCGCTGTAAGGTGACTGAGGCTGCAAGGGATGTGCTTCGTTGATCGGAACGTACTGCGCGGTTCCGTAAACCTCGCTGGTGGACGTGTGGATGAAACGCTCGACACCGTTATCCAAAGCTGCCTGGCACATGTTCAGTGTTCCGTTGACGTTGGTGTCCACATAGCTTTGCGGCGCCACGTAGGAATAGGGGATGGCGATGAGTGCCGCCAAATGAAACACCTGGCCCACATCCTTGGTAATGTGGCGGCAAAAATGCGGGTCACGCACATCGCCACTGACCACCTCAATGTCGCTCAAGCAAGAAAGGTCCTCCAGCCAGCCCCAGTGGTTGAATGAGTTGTACTGACTCAGGGCCTTGACGGCATGACCCTGCCGCACCAATAGCTCGGTGAGGTGTGAGCCGATGAAGCCATCGGCACCAGTGATCAGGGTTTTTTTCATGTCAGTTGATTTTGAATTGATCGGCTGCCACCAAGTAATCTGCTTCACGGCCCACATCAATCCAAGGCTCATGCATGGGAAAGACAATGGTCTTGTGCTGGGAGGCCATCAGCTGTTGAAACAGCGAAGGCATATCGCAGTAGGTTTGGGGCTGAAGTTGCGCCACGGCCAGTGGGCTGAGTACATAGATGCCTGCATTGACCAAGGTCCGAGTGGTGGGTTTTTCGTCAATCCCAATGATGTCTGCGCCGTTGGTGTTGACGACGCCAAATGGATGTTGCCATTCAAAGTTGCGTACCGCCATAGTAGCCACAGCTTGGTTGTTCAGATGAAAGTCCAAAATTTCAGCATAGTTCACTTGGGTGAGCACATCGCCGTTGGTAATGACGATGGGGTCGCTGGGCAGCGGGTCAATCAGACTGAGTGAGCCTCCTGTGCCCAAGGGCTCTGTTTCGTGGACATAGTTGATGGACACATTGAACTGTCGGCCGTTGCCAAAGTAATTGGTGATCACTTCTGCCAAGTAATTGACTGAAATGATGAAGTTTGAAAACCCATTGAGCTTTGCGCGCTCGATGATGTGTTCCAGCATGGGTTTACCCGCCACGCGCAACATTGGCTTGGGGCATGCTTCGGTATAGGGGCGCAGGCGCTTGCCCATGCCACCCGCCATGATGACCAAGGTGTTGGGTCGCTGGTTGGTAGTGATGACGGTGGACCAAATGTGCAAAC
>CAMDJU010000166.1 GCA_945900695.1 Bordetella parapertussis
TTCAAAAACTGTTTGGGGATGATGGCGTCGGTGTCGACGTTCTCGCGGTCC
Organism: Bordetella parapertussis; assembly: GCA_945900695.1. GTDB lineage: Bacteria > Pseudomonadota > Gammaproteobacteria > Burkholderiales > Burkholderiaceae_C > Limnohabitans > Limnohabitans parapertussis_A. Next base: position 52 of record CAMDJU010000166.1, read on the forward strand.
ATGGGCGCGACCAGGCCTTTGTGCACATTGAATTTATTCATGGTCTTGGCTTTCAAACAAATTGACGCACATCGACAAAATGGCCGTGAATGGCAGCGGCGGCGGCCATGGCCGGGCTGACCAAGTGGGTGCGTCCACCGGTGCCTTGGCGGCCTTCGAAATTGCGATTGCTGGTGGAGGCGCAGCGCTCGCCGGGCTCCAAGCGGTCGGCGTTCATGCCCAGGCACATCGAGCAACCGGGCTCACGCCACTCAAAACCAGCCCCTTTGAAAATTTGGTCCAGGCCTTCTTTTTCGGCTTGGGCTTTGACCAAACCAGAGCCAGGCACGACCATCGCCAGCTTGACATTGCGGGCCACTTTTTGGCCCAGTCGCTTGACGACGGCAGCTGCCTCGCGCATGTCTTCGATGCGGCTGTTGGTGCAAGAGCCAATGAAAATTTTGTCCACCGTGATGTCGGAGATGGGTTTGCCCGGTTGCAGTCCCATATAGGTCAAGGCGCGTTCAATGGCCAGACGCTTGTTGGCGTCTTTTTCTTTGTCGGGGTCAGGCACGCGGTCGAGCACTGACAGCACCATCTCGGGCGATGTGCCCCAGGTGACTTGGGGCGCAATCTCGGCGGCATTGATTTGCACCACGGCGTCAAAGTGGGCGTCAGTGTCGGATTGCAATGTTTTCCAGTAAGCCACTGCGTGGTCCCACTCCACCCCATTGGGCGACAGGGGTCGGCCGCGCAGGTATTCAATGGTTTTGTCGTCCACGGCGACCAGGCCGGCCCGTGCGCCGGCTTCGATGGCCATGTTGCACAGGGTCATGCGCCCTTCCATGCTGAGCGCACGCACGGCAGACCCAGCGAACTCGATGGTGAAACCAGTGCCACCCGCGGTGCCAATCTTGCCGATGATGGCCAGCACCATGTCTTTGCCTGTCAGGCCTTTGGCCAAAACGCCATCGACTTGAATGCGCATGTTTTTGGCTTTTTTGGTCAACAGGGTTTGGGTGGCCAGCACATGCTCGACCTCCGAGGTGCCGATGCCATGGGCCAAAGCGCCAAAGGCGCCGTGCGTGGAGGTGTGCGAATCGCCGCACACCACCGTCATGCCGGGCAAAGTGGCGCCGTTTTCTGGGCCAATCACATGCACGATGCCTTGGCGTTTGGACAAAAACGGGAAGTAGGCGGCCGCGCCGTGCTCGGCCATGTTCTTGTCGAGGGTGGTGATTTGCTCTTTGCTCACCGGGTCGGTCAAGCCGTCATAGCCCAACTCCCAGCCGGTGGTGGGGGTATTGTGGTCGGCGGTGGCGATGACCGAACTCACGCGCCACACCTTGCGCTTGGCCACCCGCAAACCCTCATAGGCCTGAGCGCTGGTGACCTCGTGGACCAAGTGGCGGTCGATATAGAGAACGGCTGTGCCGTCTTCCTCCGAGGTCACAAGGTGTTCGTCCCAAATTTTGTCGTAGAGCGTGCGTCCCATGGGGTGTCCTGGTTGGTTGTCCAAAGAGGGCGGATTTTAGGCCCAGTGCTTGTGGGCGAAAACCCGGGGTGTCACCTGGATTCAGGGGTGTCGACGATGACCGCGGGATCTAGGCGACGCGCGCGGTGATCAATGTAATAGCCGCCAAACTCGGTGTAACGCAACACATGTTGACCGCACAAGCGGCACGCGTGCAGCAAGCAACGGTTGGTGGGAAAGTGCGCCAGCGAGACGGGCGCATGCGGGTCACCATAGCGGCTGCCATGGGGGTGGTGTTCTTCAAAAGTGGGCTCGGTCTCGTCGGGGTCGCGCAGGCTCGCCACGGCGGGCAACTGGGCCTGGGGCCATTGGGTTTCGGTGATGCTGGACCAGCCCTGGCAATGTTTCAACGCACAAGCGCAGGCTTGGCTGGGGTTTTGGGCCAGGGTCCGCAACACGGCGGGACTTTGGATGAGGGGCAAATCGGACATGCGGATCGGTGCCTGGTTCGGGTCGGGTGATGGCGGCCGTCTGCGCCCCCACCTCACACAGGCTAACACGCGAGGGCGCGGCGTTGCCAAGCTTCGCCGCCATTGGCGCAAAGGGTTTCCCCGGGTGAAAAAACGCCCACGCCTCTTCCATAAGGATGTGGAAATGGCCATAATGGTTCTATCGTAAACCGTTGTTTTATATTTGAAACAGATGAGCGCTGCAAACACAACCAATTCCAACGAACGTGCTGACGTCTGGCACGACGTGGCCCCGCGTGCGGGCTTGGACCCCGACTTTCCCACCGGCGTGGTCGTTCAAGGCCAAAAAATAGGCTTGTTTCTGCTCCAAGACCAGGTCCATGCTTTGGAGGATGTGTGCCCGCATGCCTATGCCTTGTTGTCCCAAGGCTTTGTTGAGGATGGCGTGGTCGAGTGCCCATTGCATGCCGCACGCTTTGAGATCAATGGTGGCAAATGCCTCAACGAAATGGGGCAGCGTGATTTGCGCTGCTTTCCGGTCAAGGTCGAGGCCGACCGCGTGTGGGTTCAGGTGCCCCAGGCATGAGCACTGTCCCGGCCATCGCTTTTGAAGGCGTTGACAAAACCTTCCCTGCCAGCCGTTTGCATCCAGCGGTGCAAGCGGCCCGCTCGGTGAGTTTTTCGATCAAAGCCGGGGAGGTGGTGTCCATCATTGGACCATCAGGCTGCGGCAAAAGCACCTTGCTGAACATGGGCTCTGGCCTGGCGCCACCCACGGCGGGCGTGGTCAAGGTCTTGGGTGTTCCCGTGCAGGGGCCCAACACCCAAGTGGCGTTCATGCTGCAAAAAGACCTGCTGCTCCCCTGGCGCACGATTTTCCAAAATGTCGAATTTGGTTTGGAGTTGCGCGGCGTGGCCCAGGCCCAGCGGCGCGAGAAATCAGAGCAACTTTTGCAGCAGTTCCGGCTCAATGGCTTTGGCAACAACTACCCTCACCAGTTATCCGGCGGCATGCGCCAGCGCGCTGCATTGGCGCGCACCTTGGCTGTGGAGCCCAGCGTTTTGTTGATGGATGAACCATTTTCCGCACTGGATGCACAAACCAAAATGATCTTGCAACAAGATTTGGCCCGAAGCGTTCACGCACAGGGCAAAACGGTGTTGTTCATCACCCACGACTTGTCCGAAGCCGTGGCCTTGTCGGATCGTATTTTGGTGATGAGCGAGCGCCCGGGCACCATCGTGGAGCAAATCACCGTGAATTTGCCGGACCGCGACAAACCCATGCAGCGGCGCAAGCACCCGCAGTTGGGCGATCACGTGGCCCAGTTGATGGCCTTGCTCAAGCTCGATGCCGACACCGATATCCATTGACCCCTTCCCGTTGACAGACTCGTTTTTGACCCATTCTTTGACCCATTGATAGGAGCGACACCATGATGCGACGTACCCTGATTGCCCTGGCCACCGCCATGGCCACCCTGGCCCCATTCAGCAGCCACGCCCAAACGCCGGCTGCAGCCCCCCAAGAAATCACCTACTTGCTGCCCGCACCGGCCATCCTGCCCGCGTTTGGCCCATGGATGCTGGCGCAGGCCAAAGGCTATTACGCCCAAGAAGGCCTGAACGTGAAATTTGTCTCTGGACGCGGCGGTGTCGATGTGGCCAAGCAAATCGGCGCTGGCAATGCGGTGATTGGCGGGGCCATTGGCGACACACCCATCATTGCCCGAGGGCAAGGTATCCCGGTCAAAGCCGTGGCCGTGCTGGGGGCCGGCTCGCTGATGCAATTGGTCAGCCACAAAGACGCCCGCATTGAGTCGCCGCGCGAACTCAAGGGCCAAGTGGTCACCACCACGGGTTATACAGACACCACTTATTACGCTTTGCTGGGCATGTTGAGCAAATCGGGTTTGACCAAAAACGATCTGGACATCCAGTCGGCCGGCCCCGCAGGCGTGTGGCAGCAGTTCACTGCCAAAAAGGCCGTGGCCATGGCGGCGGTGCCCGATTGGACCGCCACTGCCATGGCGGCCGGTGCCAAGGTCGATATCTTGCCCGCCGATGTGTACTTCAAGAGCATGGCCCAAGCCATTTTGGCCAGCGACGAGACCATCGCCAAAAACCCAGAGCTGATCCAAAAACTGGTGCGCGCCACTTTGAAGGGCATGCGTGACATCATGAAAGACCCCAAAGCGGCCACCGCCGCTTATGTGGCCCATGTGCCCGCGCACAAAGGCAAAGAAGATTTGATCTTCCAAACCTTTGAGCTTTACAACAAATACGTTTACGCCAACCAAAAAGTGTTGGGGCAAATGGATGAGTCACGTTTGATGGATTTGCAAAAGTTCTATGTCAGCAACGCCATCGTGCCCAAAGAGGTGGCCGCCAAAGACTTGTATACCAACCAGTTTGTGGGCCTGAAATAAAGCATGTCTTCGGGCATCAAAACCACCGCTTGGAGCGTACTGGTTGCGCTCTTGTTCTTGGCCGCTTGGCAGTGGCTGCCGGGGTGGTGGGGTGTGCCCGAATTCATCTTGCCCAATGCCAGCAAAACCTGGGATGAATTGTTTCGCATTTATGGGTCCGAGCGCTTGCTTTGGCACAGCGGTATCACCGCGCTGGAAGTGGTGATCGGCTTCGTGTTGGGCGCAGCCTTGGGCGCGGCCATGGGCTATGCCTTGGGCCTGTCCCCCCAAGTGGAAGCCATTTTGTCGCCTTACCTGTTGGCCTTGCAAATTGCCCCCAAAGTGGCCTTTGCCCCGTTGTTTGTGATGTGGCTGGGGTACACCATTTATCCCAAAATATTGGTGGCCATCTTGATTGTTTTCTTCCCCGTCTTGATCAATGTGCTGACCGCCATGCGCAATCTGGATGCAGACATGATCAACCTGGCCCGGTCGTTCTCCGCCACCCGCTTGCAAGTGTTTTTCAAGGTTCAATGTCCCGCGACATTGCCGTCTTTGTTCTCGGGTTTGCGCATCGCCAGCACCTTGGCTGTCATCGGTGTGGTGGTGGGTGAATTGGTCGGCGGCAACATGGGCTTGGGTTATTTGCTGGTCTTTTTTGAAGGGCAGGGCAATACCGCCGGCGTGTTTGTGGTGATCGGGGCCTTGACCTTGATTGGCATCTTGGCCTACTACGCGGTGGTGATCGCAGAAAACCGGGTCTTGCATTACCTGCCCAGCGCCGAAAGAAAAGTCACATGACAACGGCCCATACAACAACAGCCATGCACGGTCGCCGGGTGCTGGTCACCGGTGGTGCCCGGGGCTTGGGAGCGGCTTTTGCCAGCGCCTTGGTTCACGCCGGTGCGCGCGTGGTGATCTCCGACATATTGGACGCGGCAGGTCAGGCACTGGCCCAGCAGTTGGGCCCAGAGGCCCATTACCTGTCCATGGACATGGCCCAGCCAGAGTCAGTGCGCCACGGGGTCGACGCCGCTGCCGAGTGGCTGGGTGGTTTGGATGGCTTGGTCAACAACGCCGCCATCACCAACAGTGGCGGCAAAGACATGCAAGACATTGCCATTGACACCTGGGACCAGGTGATGGCTGTCAATGTGCGCGGCCCGTGGTTGGCCACGGTGGCGGCGCACCCCCACCTCAAAGCCAGTACCACGGGGCGTGTGGTCAACATCTCCTCTGACACGGCCTTGTGGGGCGCACCCCGCTTGATGGCATATGTCGCCAGCAAAGGTGCCGTGATGGCCATGACCCGATCCATGGCGCGCGAGATGGGGCCAGATGGAATCACGGTCAATGCCATCGCCCCGGGATTGACGCTGGTGGAAGCCACCGCCTATATCCCCGAGCATCGCCATGATTTGTACCTCAAGGGCCGCGCATTGCAGCGGCCCCAAGTGCCCGAAGATTTGACCGCTGCGGTGCTGTTTTTGCTCAGCCCAGGCAGCGGCTTCATCACCGGACAGTTGCTGCCTGTCAATGGCGGCTTTGTCATGCATTGATCGTTGACCCAGGAGAAACCCACCATGTCACAAACCCACACCGCTGCCAATCAACCCATGTTCAATGAGCGTGGCTTGCTCAACGCCAACATCCCTTCAGAAGCCGATATCCAGGCCAGCATGCTGCGCCAACCGGGTCAATCGTTTGAGCAATGGATGGCCTC
>CAMDJU010000167.1 GCA_945900695.1 Bordetella parapertussis
GCGATGGGGATCAAGACTCGGCAGTAAAGCCAATGCGCTTGACGATGGGGCCCCAGTGGTCATATTGGCGCTTCATGTCGCGCGCCATGTCGTCTGGTGTGCCACCCAAGGGGGTCAGGCCTGAGACGGCCAAGCTGTCGATGACCATCTTGTCCTTGAGGGCTGCATTGATGGCGGCGTTGGCGGCGTTGACCACGGCCGTGGGGGTTTTGGCCGGGGCGTAAAAGCCAAACCATTCCTCCACGGTCAGGTCAGGAAAGCCTTGTTCCGTGAAGGTGGGCACCTCGGGGACAAAGGGGGATCGCGCTTTGCCCGAGGTGGCCAAGATGCGGATCTTGCCGGCCTTGTGGTTGGCAATGAAGTCGCCATGGGGCGTGACCATCGAGGCCAGCTGGCCGCCAAGCATGTCAGCCACGCCGGGCACCGAGCCACGGTAGGGCACGTGTTTGAGGTCCACGTTTTGGCTCAGGCCCATCAAGGCACCCAAAAAGTGGGGGGTAGAGCCGGCTGCAGGCGAGCCGTAGTTGGCATCTTTGGGGTTGGCGCGGGCCCAGGCCAGGTAGTCGTTGACGCTTCTCACGCTGGCGGGAACCATGGGCCCCACGGCCAAACCGTGCGAGAGCATGGAGCCCAGGCAGACGGGCACAAAGTCTTTGAACGGGTCGTAAGACAGCTTGCTGTAGATGTGCGGGTAAATCGACATCATCGAATAGGGGGTGAGCAACAAAGTGGCGCCATCCGGTGCCGCATTTTTCACGGCGTCCACCGCAATTCGACCGGCGGCACCGGTTTTGTTTTCCACCACGCCGGGGCCGCGCGAGTAGGCCGAGCCGGCCAATTTGTCACCGATGCGGCGGCTGGTCACGTCGGCCGTGCCCCCCGCGGGAAAACCGTTGACGATCTTTACTTGCTCCAAGGGCAGGGCCGTGTTTTGTGCCCAAGCGGCCCAGGGGCTCATGGCGGCCAAGGCCACGGGGGCGGCGGCGTGTTTGAGGAAGTCGCGTCGTTGTTGCATGGTTTGTCTCCTGTGGTGGTGAAGGTCTGCGGGTAAAAAAATATTCTGTGGGGGCCGTGGGCGGCACCCTGTCTGGGCTCAGTTTTGGGGCACCCAGGTGTGGGCGGCTTCACCCGCGTGCAGGGCTTGCACCAAGGCGTCGCGGTGCTTGAGCACGGCGCGTTGGTTGATCGAGCCTTTGTCGGTGACCTCGCCTTTGTCGATCGAGGGGGGGTCGGTCAAGAGGATGGCGCGTGCCACCCGGTTGGCGCTGCCGGTGGCCTGGGCCGCCAATTGGTTGATCACGGTTTGAAAATGCGCTTGTACAGCGGGGCAGGCCACCACTTCGGCCATGGGGGCGCTGGCGTCCATGCCGGCCAGTTGGCGCAGCGCCGGGGTGGGGAACAGCATGGCACCGACTTCGTTGAGGTTGAGGCCGGTGATCACCGCGTCTTGCACATAGGGTGCAGCGGCAGCGATGATTTTGGCGCGCAGGGGGCCCACGCTGACAAAGGTGCCGGTGGCGAGCTTAAAGTCTTCTGCAATGCGGCCATCGAATTTCAGGCCCAACTCGGGGCGGGCGGGGTCAATCCATTGCACCGCGTCGCCGGTGCAGAAAAAACCTTCCTCGTCAAAGGCGTCGGCGGTCTCTTGCGGCGAGCGCCAATAGCCCGGTGTGATGTTGGGGCCGTGGTAGCGCACTTCGGTTTTGTCGCCCATGGGCACCAACTTGAGCGTCATGCCCACGGTGGGCAGGCCCAAGTCACCGGCACGGACATGGTGGTTGGGCACAAACACAGCAAAGGGGCCGGATTCGGTCATGCCCAGGCCCGTGCCCATGACGATGCGCTCGCCCACCTCGCGTTCTTGGGCCGCGTGCAAACGGTCCCAGATGGGTTGTGCCAGGGCCGCACCCGAGTAGAAAAACATGCGCACCCGGCTGAGCAAATTGCGCCGCAAATCGTCGTCGGTTTGCAAGGCGTTGGAGATGGCCTCAAAGCCGGTGGGCACATTGAAGTAAATGGTGGGCGCCACTTCGCGCAAGTTGCGCAGCGTCTCACCCATCAGCGCTGGGGTGGGCTTGCCATCGTCAATGTACAAGGTGCCGCCGTTGTAAATGGTCAGGCCTACGTTGTGGTTGCCGCCAAAGGTGTGGTTCCATGGCAGCCAGTCGACCAACACGGGGGGCTCCTCGGCCAGCAAGGGCATGGACTGGCACATTTGCTGTTGATTGGCGCACCACATGCGCTGGGTGTTGATCACCCCTTTGGGCAGTTTGGTCGAGCCCGAGGTGAACAAAAATTTCACCACCGTGTCGGGTCCGGTAGCGCGCATGGCCGCATCGACCGCTTGCGTAGGCGGTGTGGCCATCAGTGCCGCCAAAGCGGTGGTGTGGCGTTCGCTCAAAGCGCCTTCGTGCAGCACCACTTCCACATCGGCGGCCACCGTGGCCTGGATGGCCGTGCCATAGCGCTGGGCGTCGCTGGCAAACACCAGGCCGGGTTGCAGCAGTTGCAAGATGTGGCGCAGTTTTTCAAAGTCTTGGCTGATGAGCGAATAGGCCGGGGAGACCGGGCAATAGGGCACGCCCACATACACACAGGCCAGGGCGAGCATGGCGTGCTCCAGGCTGTTTTCCGACAAGATGACCACCGGCCGCTCGGGGCCCAGGCCACGTGCGAGCAAGGCCTGGCCGATGCGCTGCGCCCAATTCACAGCTTGGGCATAACTGATGTGTTGCCATTCGCCGCGCGCGCCATCTGGCGCGGCTTGGCGGCGCGCAAACAAGGTGCGCTCGGGGGCTTGTGCGGCCCAGTGCAGCAAGCGGTCGGTGATGCGCTCTGGGGGCGGCGCGAGCTCGCCCACGCCACGCACATATTGCACACCGCCTGGGGCGTTGCGCACATCCACTTCGGTCACACCAAAGCGCATGGCGCGGTAGCGGGGGCTGGCCGTGGTGTTCATGCTTTTTGTACCTTGGCCGCACGGCCTTCTAAAAAGTCGCGCACCCGCTGCTTGGCCTCGGGCGCGGCCTGGGTGATGGCCGAGATCATGGCCTCGGTGAACAAACCATGGTCGGCCGATTGCTCGGCAATCCGCGGCAAGGCATGCATCAAGGCGTAGTTGGTCAGCGGGGCATTGGTGGCCACCCGCTGGGCCAGCTCCAGCGCCTTGTCCAATGCGGTCCCTGTGGACACCAGGTATTGGGCAAACCCCAGGCGCTCGCCGTCGGTGGCGTTGTAGACGCGCCCGGTCATCATCATGTCGGTCATGCGCGCCACGCCAATCAGCTTGGGGATGCGCACCGCGCCCGAGCCGCCCACAAAAATGCCGCGCGTGCCCTCGGGCAAAGCGTAAAACGCGCTCTCATCGGCCACCCGGATGTGGCAAGCGCTGGCCAGCTCCAGCCCGCCGCCGACCACGGCACCGTGCAAAGCGGCAATGACAGGCACGGGGCCAAACTGCATGGCGTCCAAAGCCCGGTGCCAGGTGCGTGAATGCATCATGCCTTGGCCGGCGTCGCGCTCTTGCAACTCGCTCAAGTCCAGACCGGCGCAAAAATGATCGCCTTCGCCATACAAGACCGCTGCGCGCACTGTGGGGGGCATGTGATCAAAGGCGTGTTGCAAATCGGCGATCAGCCCATCGTTCAAGGCATTGCGCTTGAGCGGGCGCGTCAGGCGCAGCACCGCCACGGCATCGCGCAGCTCAATGTTCAAGTGGGATGAGGTCATGGGGTGGATCCTGGTTGTCAAAGTCACTTAAATCGATTATGGTTATGTTTAATAACTATTTCAAGCCAACTTTTCGCGGCGCAGCCCCGTGTTTTCCCTAGGAACAAGGCATTGCCCGCACATCAACCACTGGAGAAACATGGACCACGCCAATCTGATCGCCATCGACATCCACACCCATGCCGAGGTGAGTTGTCGCAATCCGTTTGACAACTATGGCGAGGAATACGACCGCGCCGCAGACAAATTCTTTGGCTCTGATCGCCGCCCCACCATTGCCGAGACGGTGGCCTATTACCGCCAGCACAAGCTGGGTTTGGTGATGTTCACCGTGGACAGCGAGTCTCAGCTGGGCCGAATCCGCATTCCCAACGAAGAAATTGCCCAGGCCGCGCGCGACAACAGCGACATGATGATCGCCTTTGCCAGCATCGACCCGCACAAGGGCAAGATGGGTGCACGCGAGGCCGAGCGCTTGATCGAGAAAGAGGGCGTGCGCGGTTTCAAGTTTCATCCCACGGTGCAGGGCTACCACCCTTACGACAAGATGGCTTGGCCGATTTACGATGTGATCAACCACCACAAATTGCCAGCCATTTTTCACACCGGCCACAGCGGCATTGGCTCTGGGATGCGCTGTGGTGGCGGCCTGCGGCTGGCCTACAGCAACCCCATGCACCTCGATGATGTGGCGATCGACTGGCCTGACATGCAAATTGTGATGGCCCACCCCAGTTTTCCCTGGCAAGACGAGGCGCTGTCGGTGGCCACGCACAAGCCCAATGTGTGGATTGACCTGTCCGGTTGGAGCCCCAAGTATTTTCCCAAGCAACTGATTCAGTACGCCAACACCTTGCTCAAAGACCGGGTGCTGTTTGGCAGCGATTACCCCTTGATCACCCCGGAGCGCTGGATGAAAGACTTTGAGGTGGCTGGTTTCAAGCCCGAAGTGATGCCCGGCATTTTGAAGGGCAATGCGGTGCGCTTGTTGGGTTTGTGACAGCCCACGCGCTGGCGCCAGTGGCGTCCACTAAACTTGCCGCATGAAAAGGATGTGTTCATGAGCAACAAGCAAGCTTTACCGGTATTGGTGGCCGGCGGCGGTATCGGTGGTCTGGCCGCGGCACTGGCCCTGGTCCGCCAAGGTTTCAGCGTCAAGGTGTTTGAGCAGTCGCCAGAAATTGGCGAAATTGGCGCAGGCATTCAATTGGGCCCCAACGCCTTCCATGCTTTTGATGCGCTGGGCGTGGGCAAGCAAGCCCGTGCTAAGGCGGTCTACACCGATTACATGGTGATGCACGACGCCATCGATGAGCAGCAGGTGGGCTACATACCTACCGGCGAAGCTTTTCGCCAGCGTTTTGGCAACCCCTATGCGGTGATCCACCGCGCCGACGCCCACATGGCGCTGTATGACGGGGTCAAGGCCTCAGACCAAGTGTCGTTTTTGACCTCCACACGGATTGTTCGCACCGAACAAGACACCGACAGCGTGACGGTGCATGACCAACATGGCAATGCCCACCACGGTCAGGCGCTGATCGGTGCCGACGGCGTCAAGTCGGTGGTGCGCGAGCAGTATGTGGGCGACCCCGCGCGTGTGACCGGCCATGTGGTGTACCGCGCCGTGGTTGAAAAAAGCGAGTTCCCTGCCGATTTGCAATGGAACGCAGCCAGCATTTGGGTCGGCCCCAACTGCCATTTGGTGCACTACCCGCTGCGTGGGGGTGAGCAATACAACGTGGTGGTCACCTTCCACAGTCGGCAAACCGAGGAGTGGGGCGTGACCGACGGCAGCCGCGAAGAGGTGCTGAGCTACTTTGAAGGCATTTGTCCCAAGGCGCGCCAGCTCATCGACCTGCCCAAGTCGTGGCGGCGCTGGGCCACGGCTGACCGCGACCCGATTGGCCAATGGTCGTATGGCCGCGTCACATTGTTGGGCGACGCCGCCCACCCCACCACCCAATACATGGCCCAGGGCGGGTGCATGGCCATGGAGGACGCCGTGACCTTGGGCGAGGCTTTGCGCGTCACGGGCAAAGACTGGATCCGCGCATTTGATTTGTACCAGCGCTCGCGCGTGGCGCGCACCGCCCGCATCGTGCTCTCGGCGCGCGAGATGGGGCGCTTGTTCCATGTCAAGGACGTGGAGCGTTTGGTGCGCAACGACCTGTGGCGTGGGCGCACCCCCGAGCGGTTTTACGATGCCCTGGAGTGGTTGTACGGCTGGAATGTGGCCAATTGCCTGGCTGCCCATTGATACACAAGGAGAGACACATGAACGCGATGAACGACCTCGGCAGCTTGGCCGATTTGCCCACCGAATACGTCGAGGCCTTGGCTTCGCACAA
>CAMDJU010000168.1 GCA_945900695.1 Bordetella parapertussis
TATGGCCATGGTTACGGACGGTGGGCCGGGCCCTTGTTCGGCGCGGCCGTGATTGGTGGTTTGGTGTATGCCAACCGGCCCCAGGTTTATGCCGAGCCGGTGTACATCAATGCGCCGCCCACGCCGCCCCGCGTGGCTTACTTTTGCAGTGCCTACCAGCAGTATTACCCCAGCGTGGCCACCTGCCCGGTGCCTTGGCAAATGGTCTCTTACTGAGCCGCGCTGCATTTCCCCAGGTGGCCCAGGGCAAAGCACCCCTCTGAGCCACCACGACTGATAATCCCCCCATTGGTTCGATGCCCCCCGCAGTGCGGGGGGTTGTCATTTGCTGATGGCTTGTAAAGGTGAATCATGGGGATGGATGGGGCTTTTCTACAGCGCATAGCGGCCCTGCTGGCCTGCGCGGCACTGTGTGGCAGTGCGCTGGCGCAAGGGCACAAACAAGGTGGCGGCCATGCCCATGCCCATGCCCATGGCGTGGGGCAATTGCAAATCGCCATCGATGGGGCGGTGGTGCGTGGTGAACTGCACATTCCCATGGAGAGCTTGCTGGGTCACGAATATCTGCCGCGCTCGCAGGCGCAAAAAAACGCCATGGCCCAGCTGCGCCAGTCCTTGACCAACCCCGCTTATGTGATGCTGCCAGTGGCCGCTGCCCAGTGCCAAGTCACCAACAGCCTGGCCACATCCCCCATGTTCGAAGGCCGCGACGGTGGTGGCCACAGCAGCTTGTTGTATGCCTTTGCCTTTCGCTGCGAGCAGCCACAGCATTTGCGCCAAATCGATGTCCCCTTGTTTGCCAAGCACCCGCGCTTGAAGGAAATCGAAGTGGAGTTGGTGGCCCCGGCCGTTCAGCGGTCGCTGCGCATCAAAGCCGCCCAACCCCAATTGGTTTGGTGAACCCATGTGGGCTTTGCGTTTAAGCGACCTGCGCCACCGCTGGCCTCAGCAAAGCCTGGGGCTGCACGTGGCAGATGCGCAGTTGGCCCAAGGCCGCCATTTGTTCATCCATGGCCCCAGTGGATGCGGCAAGACCACCTTGCTGTCCCTGTTGGCAGGGGTGGTGCCGGTGCAGTCGGGGCAGTGCGAGGTGCTGGGGCAAGATTTGGCCCACATGTCATCGCGCCAGCGGGACCATTGGCGCGGTGAGCACCTGGGGGTGATTTTTCAGCAATTCAACCTGATCACCTATTTGGATGTCTGGGCCAATGTGATGCTGCCCACGCGGCTGTTTGCCAGCCGAGCGCAAGCGGCCCAGCGCCATTGGGGCAGCCCAGCGGCGCAAGCGCAGCACGTGTTGAGCGCCTTGGGGTTGGACGCAGCCCTGTGGCACCAGTCGGTCCACACCTTGTCGGTGGGGCAGCAGCAGCGGGTGGCCGCAGCGCGGGCCCTCATGGGGCACCCGCCGCTGATCATTGCCGACGAGCCCACATCGGCCTTGGACGAGGGCCACAAAGACGACTTCATTCGCTTGCTGATTGGCCAGGCCCAGGCGCAAGGGGCCAGTGTGGTCATGGTCAGCCATGACGCCCGCTTGGCCACCCATTTCCACCAGTCGCATGGTTTGGTCCCTGGGGGTGCGGTATGAGTTGGTGGTGGGACTTGGCTTGGCGCAGTGCCTGGGCGCGGCGTCAGGCGCTGGTCATGGTGGCTTTCTCGGTGGCGGTTTCGGTCATGATCTTGCTGGGTGTGCAGCAACTGCGCCAAGATGCGCGGCACAGTTTTACCCAAGCCTTGAGTGGTGTCGATTTGATCGTCGGCCCGCGTGGCAGCGCCAGCGAGTTGATGCTCTACAGCGCCTTTCAAGTGGGCCGACCCAGCCGCAATATGTCGCACGAGGCCTATGCGGCGGTGCGCGCTTTGCCCCAGGTGCGCTGGGCCTTGCCCATTCAGTTGGGGGACACGTACCGCGGCGCGCCTGTGCTGGGCAGCACGCGTGATTTGTTTGAGCGTTTCCAAACCCAAGGACAGGGCTTGCAATGGGCCCAGGGGCGTGCCTTTGCCGACCCCAGCCAGGACCCGGCGGGGGTGTACGAGGCGGTGTTGGGGGCCGAAGTGGCCCAGCGCCATGGCCTGAAGTTGGGCGATCAATTGGTGCTCACCCATGGCCGTGCGGATGGCCTGGCCCCCGAGCATGCCGATCAGCCTTTCACCGTGGTGGGTGTGCTCGCGCCCAGTGGCGCGCCGATTGACCGCAATGTCATCATTTCTTTGCAAGGCTTTGAGGCCTTGCACCAAGGCATGGGCATGCCGGGTTTGCCCATGCTGGGTGGGGCCAGCGTTGCCGGGGCGGCCACGCCCTCGCTGGCCGAGCTGGCGGCTGCGGTGCCCCGTGAATTGACGGCCGTATGGGTGGGCTTGCATGCCCGTACCGAGGTGTTTTCGGCGCGCAGCCGCATTGAGCGCCTGCCCCAGGACAGTTTGATGGCGGTCTTGCCCGGGGTGGCTTTGGACGACTTGTGGCAGGTGGTCAAACTGGCCGAAAACGCCTTGTTGGCCGTGGGGGGCTTGGTGGCGGTCAGTGGCATGCTCAGTGTGGCCGCCGTGCTCATGGTGGGCTTGGCGGCGCGGCGCAAAGAGTTGGCGGTGCTGCGTGCCCTGGGCGCCACGCCCGCGGGCGTGTGGGGCTTGGTGTGGCTGGAGGCTTTGGGTGTGTGCGTGATGGGCATTGTCTTGGGATGCGTGTTGCACCAAGCGCTCATGTGGGCCTTGCAAGACCTCTTGCGCACCGAGTTGGGCATTGCCTTGCAGTGGGGTTGGCCCAGCGCCCCCATTTGGTGGAGCTTGGGCGGTTTGGTGGCCGCGGCTTCCTTGGCGGCCGTGGCGCCAGCGCTGCGCGCTTATCGTTTGTCGTTGATAGATGGTTTGCACCCGCCGGCGGTTTGAAGTGAGACACTTGGACATGGTTGAAGCTGCAAAATTTTCGCGTCGAAGTGCCTGTGGGGCCCTGATGGGCTTGGCGTTGTCGGCAGGTGCCTGGGCCCAGACGCCAGGCTACGCTGTGCTCGATTGGAACGAGCTGATGCCCGAGAAATGGCTCAAAGACATTCGCACCGACATGGCCGCCATGAACAAATTGGCGTACTTGCAAGACACCAGCGACGAAGCCAACCAAGCCATGGATAAATTGCGCAAAAAGTTCGATGCAGCGCCGCTGGTGAGCGGTCTGTTTCAGCGCAAGGTGCGCTTGCCCGGCTATGTGGTGCCGCTCGACGCCGACCGTTCCCACAAGCGCGAGTTTTTGATCGTGCCGTACTGGGGGGCTTGCATCCACACACCGCCACCGCCGGCCAATCAAATTGTGCTGGTGCGGCCCATGCCCGGCAGCAAAGTGCGCAAGGTGCCCGAGACCATGGACGTGGTGTGGGTTGAGGGCGAACTCAAAGAGGGGCGGGTGACCACCAGCGCAGGCGTGAGCGGCTATTTGCTTGAAGCGGTCAACATGTTCCCCTATGTGGCTCCGGCCCCAAGCAACCCCAAACGCTGAGGTCACGGCCCGTCTGGACTAAGGCTTGGGGGTGTCAGTCGCATTGGCAAAGTCGGCCGCTTCCAGCAATCGCGCCACCGCATAACCGGCGACCAAACCCCAAAACGCTGCACCGATGTTGAACAGCGCGATATCGGCCACCGTCACCAACAAGCTGACCAATGCACCCAGGGTGAATTTGCTGGTCCCAAACGAGGCGACAAAGGCCGCTTGCAACACGCGCAGCATGGCCAGGCCGGCCAGCACCATGATGAAGGCGGGCGGCGCGGCCAACATCCAGCCGGTGAAGGTGGGTGCCATCAGCCCAAAGGCCAATGCCAAAGTACCAAACACCAGGGCTGCGGTGTAGTGCTGATGCCGTGGGCCAGATGACGACAACATGGCATTGGTGGGGCCGGTCAGGCAACTGCTCACAGCGCCAAACACAGCGCTGACGCCCGAGCCCAGGCCGCAGGCCACAGCGATGGTGTTGACCGGTGGCACATGGCCCGCGTTTTTGAGCACCGCCACCCCTTGTCCGTTTTGCACCACCAGCACGGTGATGGCCAGGGGCACCACCAATTCGAGCAGCGCGGGCCATGACCACACCGGCAAGGTCAGCACCGGTTGCGCCCATTGCCAGCCACTGGCCTGGGCGCTGCCCCAGCGCCCGTCCAGCGCCATGGCCAGCACCCCGACCAACAAAGCGCCGATCACTGGCGGCATCTTGCGCCCCCAACTGGGCAGCGCCGACAAAGCGATGAACACCAGCACCATGGGCGCGGCGATGGCCACATCGCTGTCCAGGGCGCGCACCAAGTCCAGCCCAAAGCGCAAAAACACACCGGCCACCATGCCCATCACGATGGGCATGGGCAGGACCGACATCACCCGCTTGACCCAGCCGCTCAGGCCCAGCAGGGCCATCACGGCGCTGGTGACGTAAAACGCGCCAATCACCTCGGCAAAGCTCAGGTGCTGCAAGGCCGGCCCCACCAGCACCGTGCCGGGAATGGTCCAGCCAAAAGCCAGCGGCGTGCGGTAGTGCCAGCTCATCGCCAGGCTGAGCAAGCCGTTGACGAAGAACACCGCAAACACCCACGAGGCCAGCTCCGCGGGCGACAAGCCGCCGCGGGTGCCGACCGACAAAATCACCGCCACCGGCCCAGTGGCGGCGAAGATGAAACCGATCAAGCCGTTGGCCAGCGGCGTGGTGCCAAAGTCGGACCAGGCGCGGGGTGCGCGGCTGGGGGCAGGGCGTTCGAGGTGGTGCAGCAAGGGGAGGCCTGTGTCAAGAGGGGGTGGGCCACAGCATAACAAGCCTGCGCATCCGGGCTGAAAACGCTTGCACGGGGCCTCGCCGCCTCAGGCCCGCGCCCAGGGCAGGTCGCTCCAGCGGGTGGTGTACTGCGGCGACAAGTGCTCTTGGCGCATGGCCCAGCGCCGGGGCCCGTCGCTGGCACCCGTGCTGCCCAGGTGCACCGTGCCGCGACCAAAGCGATCGTTCAGCTGGTCAAAGGCCTGCATCAAGCGGGTCTGCGCCGGGCCGGGGGCGGCATCGAAGTCGAGTTCGCCTTGCGCGTGGGTTTCGGGCATCAGGTCGAGCAACATCACCCCTGCCTTGCTCAGCGCAAAACCCGGCTCGTAAATGTGCGCCACACCGGCGAGCGCGGCTTGCACCAGGGTGCGTGTGTCGGCGCTGGGTCGGCGCAAACTGACGGTGGTGCTGCGGGCAAAGCGCGGGCCGGGGCGAAACGCCGAGGTGTGGGCAAACACCAGCAACTGCCCGGCCACGCTGTGTTGGGCGCGCAGTTTCTCGGCGGCGCGGCTGGCGAACTCGCTCACGGCTTCGTTCAGCAGCGCCAGCGTGGTCACCGCTTGGCCAAAGCTGCGGGTGCAGGCAATTTGTTGTTTGGGCGGGGGCGCTTGCTCCAAGCCGATGCAGGGCTCGCCTTGCAACTCGCGCACCGTGCGCTCGAGCACCACGCCCCAGCGCTGGCGCACCTGGGCGGTGGGCATGCGGGCCAAGTCCAACACCGTGTGCACGCCCAGCTCGCGCAGTTGCCGCCCGATTTGGCGCCCCACGCCCCACACCTCGCCGACCTCGGTGGCGGCCATCACCGCGTCCATGTCCGAGCTGGGTAATTGCGCGAGGTTGCACACCGTGGCCAAGTCGCTGGGGTAGCTGCCGGGCTTGCGCTCGGCGGTTTTGGCCACGTGGTTGGCCAGCTTGGCCAGGGTTTTGGTGGGACCGATGCCAATGCCGCAAGGCAAGCCGCTGCAGCGCCAAATGCGCTCGCGCACCGCACGCGCCCGTGCGCCCAGGTCGCCGCCCACCCCATGCAGGCCGATGAAGGATTCGTCGATGCTGTAAATCTCTTGGGTGGGCCCGAGCTCGGCGGCCAAGGCCATCATGCGATCGCTCATGTCGCCGTACAGCGCAAAGTTGGCCGACAACCCCACCAAGCCCGCGTCGCGCTGCCAGTGTTGGATTTGGAACCACGGCGCACCCATCTTGATGCCCAGCGCCTTGGCCTCGTTGCTGCGCGCAATCGCGCATCCGTCGTTGTTGGACAGCACCACCACTGGCTTGTCGTGCAAGCGCGGCTGAA
>CAMDJU010000169.1 GCA_945900695.1 Bordetella parapertussis
CAGAGACAGAAAACCATGAAATTTCAAGGCTCCGACAAATACGTCGCCACCCAAGACCTCAAATTGGCGGTCAACGCCGCCATCACCCTCAAACGTCCATTGCTGGTCAAGGGTGAGCCTGGAACCGGCAAAACCATGCTGGCAGAAGAGGTGGCCGAGGCTTTGGGCGTGGAGTTGCTGCAGTGGCACATCAAATCCACCACCAAAGCCCAGCAAGGCTTGTACGAGTACGACGCGGTGAGCCGCTTGCGCGACAGCCAATTGGGCGATGAGCGCGTCAAAGACATCCACAACTACATCATCAAAGGTGTTTTGTGGCAGGCTTTCACCGCCGACAAACCGGTGGCATTGCTCATTGATGAGATTGACAAGGCCGACATCGAGTTCCCCAACGATTTGCTGCGTGAACTCGACCGCATGGAGTTTTACTGCTACGAAACCCGCGAGTTGGTGCGCGCCCAAACGCGGCCATTGGTGTTCATCACCTCCAACAATGAAAAAGAACTGCCCGACGCCTTTTTGCGCCGTTGTTTTTTCCATTACATCAAGTTCCCCGAACCCGACACGATGAAGCAAATTGTGGCGGTGCACTTTCCCACCCTCAAGCAAGACTTGCTGGCAGTGGCGATGAAAACTTTTTACGACGTGCGCAACCTCCCCGGCTTGAAAAAGAAGCCCAGCACCAGCGAGTTGCTCGACTGGCTCAAGCTGCTGGTGGCCGAAGACATTCCGCTGGAAGCCCTGCAAACCCAAGACAACAAAGTGGCCGTTCCACCCTTGGTGGGGGCATTGCTGAAAAACGAACAAGATGTGACCTTGTTCGAAAAACTGGTTTTCATGCAAAGCCGCAACCGCTGATCGCCCCCCATGAAACAGTTGCTGGCACAAGGTCTTGGAGATGCCGTCGGGTTTGTGGTGGGGGCATTGCTGGGGTTTTTTGCGGGCCAGCTTTTGGGTTGCGATGTGTTCGATGCGGGCTACAGCACCCGCAGCATGGTGGGCATCGCCCTGGTCGGTTTGGGGGGGGGCATGGGATTGCAAGCCGCTCGCCGCTGGCTGCACGGGAAATCCAATGACACGGACGCCCCATGAACCTGCAAGCTGTGACCCTGCAAGGGCAACACGCCCGCTTGGAGCCCTTGCACTTAGACCATGCAGCGGCTCTGAGCGATGCGGTGCAAGACGGCGAGTTATGGCGCCTTTGGTATACCGCCATCCCCACCCCAGCCGCCATGAACAGCGAGGTGCAGCGGCGGCTCGACCTGCAGGCCAGCGGCAGCATGCTGCCCTTTGCCGTGATCCACTTGCCCGATGAGCGCATGGCGGGCATGACCACCTTCATGCACATCGACCACGCCAACCGGCGTTTGGAAATTGGCTCCACTTGGTACCGCCAAAGTTTGCAACGCACAGCGCTCAATACAGAGTGCAAGCGCATGCTGCTGGGCCATGCCTTTGAAGAACTCGATTGCATTGCGGTGGAGTTTCGCACCCACTGGCACAACACCGCCAGCCGGCGCGGCATTGAGCGCCTGGGTGCCAAGCTCGACGGCGTTTTGAGAAGCCACCAAATCGCCGCCAATGGCAGCTTGCGCGACACCTGTGTGTACAGCATTGTGGCCAACGAATGGCCAGCGGTGAGGGCGCACCTTGATCACGCATTGCATGCCCCCCGCACGCCATGAATCACCCAACACCATTGAATGCTTGTTTGCCCATTGAAAGGGGCTTGCCATGCTGATTGATTTTTTCTACACCTTGCGCGCAGCCAAACTTCCGGTGTCGGTCAAGGAATACCTGAGCTTGCTCGAGGCCTTGCAAGCCAATGTGGTGGGTCCGGCCAGCGATGCGTGCAGCATGGATGATTTTTACTATTTGAGCCGCACCGCCTTGGTCAAAGACGAAAAGCACTTTGACAAATTCGACCGGGCTTTTGGTGCCTACTTCAAGGGCGTGGAGATGATTGCCGACTTCACCAAAGAAGTGCCATTGGAGTGGCTGCAAAAAATCTTAGAGCGCGAACTCACCCCCGAGCAAAAAGCCGCGATCGAAAAAATGGGCTGGGACGAGTTGATGGAGACGCTGAAAAAACGCCTGGAAGAACAAAAAGAGCGCCACGAAGGGGGCAGCAAATGGATAGGCACCGGCGGCACCTCACCCTTTGGCAATGGCGGCTACAACCCCCAAGGCATTCGCATCGGTGGTAAGGGCGGCAACAAAAGTGCCGTCAAAGTCTGGGACCAACGCGCATACCAAGACTATGACGACAGCCAAGAGCTGGGCACCCGCAACATCAAGGTGGCTTTGCGCCGCTTGCGCAAATTTGCCCGCGAAGGATCGGCCGACGAACTGGACTTGGACGACACCATCCGCAGCACGGCCGCCAACGCCGGTTGGCTCGACATCAAAATGGTGCCCGAGCGCCACAACAACGTCAAAGTGTTGCTGCTCATGGACGTGGGTGGCACCATGGACGAACACGTGGCCCGGGTGGAAGAAATGTTCTCCGCTGCCAAGGCCGAGTTCAAACACATGGAGTTTTACTACTTTCACAACTGCGTCTACGACTTCATGTGGAAGAACAACCGCCGCCGCTTTGCCGAAAAATTTGACACCTGGGACATCATCCGCAAGTACAACAAAGACTACAAGCTGATCTTCATTGGCGACGCCACCATGAGCCCTTATGAAATTTTGCAACCTGGGGGCAGCGTGGAATACAACAATGAAGAAGCTGGCGCCGAGTGGTTGCAGCGCCTCACCCACGCCTTCCCGAAATTTGCTTGGATCAACCCCGAGCCCTTGGGGGTGTGGCAGTACCGCCAAAGCATCAGCGTCATCCAACAACTCATGTCCAACCGCATGTACCCCTTGACCATCAAAGGCCTGGAAGAGGCCATGCGGGCCATGTCAAAGTGACACCCATGGCGGGCTGACCATTGGGTATTTGAGCGTTCATCAGACCCTGGGATTTAAACCCCAGTCCAAGACCCATCGACATCGCCCGTCAAAACCCCTACCAACGTCACACTGGCTGATGTGGAGCTGATGTCTGAGATTGCCGCAGCGCTGGTCCAGCCTTTGGGGTTGAGGCTTTGGGCAGAGGTGTAGGCGCTGGTCAGCTGGGTGTCGTCGTAATACTTCCAAGTCGGTGTGGGTGCCGTCAAACCCACCACCATCTTCAGCACCCCAATCGCATCGGTCAGGCCCACATCGCCGCTTTGGTCAAAGTCGGCTGCAATCGCTTGATAGGGTGACAAAGCGGTGTTGTTGCTGTTGACGTTCAGGCCCACAATCATTTTGAGGATGGCGATCGCATCGGTCAGGTTGACGGCATTGGTTTTACCGCCTTCACTGGGAGTTTTGGTGCTGTCCTTCCAGAATTTGGGCACGGCCAGGCTTTCGCCACCCGCCGCCACAAAGTCTGCGGCCACAACGGTCTTGTTGGCGAACTTCAGGCTCTCCACGTTGTACAGCGTGTCCGTGCCCTCGGTGCCCGTGTTGGCGGCGATTTTGAATCCGCCAGTGACCGCCGACACCGCATAACTGCTGGCGTTCAATGCATACACCACCGTGTCTTGGCCGTCACCGCCATCTATGGTGTCGTTGCCAGCGTTGCCGGTGATGGTGTCGGCACCCGCATTGCCATTGATGGCGTTGGCCAAGCCATTGCCATACAAACCATCCCCCAAGCTGGAGCCGTCCAAGTTCTCAATTTGGGTGCCGAAATTGACCGTGATTTGACCGGCCTTCGAGATATATGCTTCCTTGGCACTGCCCACATAACCCCAATACCCCGGCTCCAAATAAATCGTCACCGCTTTGCTGCTGCTGGCCGCACTGATCTTGTCGGTGCCACCACCATCCCAAACGAAGTTGGTGCTGGTCTCAGAGATGGTGTAAGTGTCTGCCCCCGTGCGTGCCGTGGTGCTGGGGCCATAGATGTATTGCAGGGCCGCAATATCCAAAGGGCTGTATTTCAAGCTGGTTTGCTCAATGGGTTCATTGGTATAGCTCATCACCGACCAAATAGTGAAGTCTTCAATACCCTTTTCTAAATATGGGGGCTCGGCTTTACCATTGGCTGCATCTGATTGATCAAACGGGTGTTTCAGCCCCAAGGCATGGCCAATTTCATGGATCAAAATCTGCGATCCATAGGTGCCTTCTGCCAAGTCCTTGACGTCGTCGTCGTTCTTGTTCAAAAAAACGTCATTCCCATCAAAGTTACTTGATGGCCCAAAAGCATAGCCCGCACTGCCTGTTTGCGAATTGGTGCCAAAGGACAAGGTGTTGAGCGCACTGGCACTGGTGCCAGACACAAACTGAACATCAATCACACCCTTGATGTAGTCGAACGCCGCAAGGGTTCGGGCTTTTTGAACATCGCTGAAAGCCACAAAGGAGCCGTCGGCTTGTTTGGTATTGGCGTAATAAGTGGGCAACTGGCTGGGAAAGAAATACTTAAATGTCTTGGCGCTGCCCAGCAAAGTGGCGTCATTCAAACCGGCGCTCGAATCAAACAACAGCGAATTGATCCAATAAGGCAAAGCCAAGGCCCCATTGGTATAGGTCACGGTCTCAATAGAGCTGGGCAACTTGACAAAGCTTTGCGATACAAAGGCCGTATCGGTTCCACCGGAGTCATAGATGTAATCGGTCATGTCGCTGACGTAATAAACGTCATTGCCAGCACCGCCTTGTAAATCATCAATGCCCAAGCCACCCGTCAGCGTATCGTTGCCAGCGCCACCGTACAAAGAGTCATTGCCATCACCACCATCTAAAGATTTATTACCCGTGCCGCCACTGAGCAAGGAATCATTTCCTGCGCCACCGATCAAAGTGTCAGCGCCTGTGCCGCCGTTCAAGGTGTCGTTGCCTTCGCCTCCATCCAGGTATTTATTGCCCGTACCGGTGTAGACATTCAAAGAATCATTGCCAGCGCCGCCTTGCAGGCTGTCGTCACCCGTGCCTTGATCCAGCAACGAATCGTCACCTGCACCACCGATCAAGGTATCGGACCCTTTACCGCCGCTCAAGGTGTCGTTGCCATCCCCCCCATCCAAATACTTGTTACCGGTGCCGGTGTAGGCGTTCAAATCATCATTGCCAGTGCCCCCCAACAAGCGGTCGGCACCGGTACTTTGATCCATCAAATAGTCATCGCCGGCGCCACCAACCAGCGTGTCTGCACCCGTGCCACCGGTCAAGCTGTCGTTGCCATCTTCACCATCTAAAGATTTGTTGCCGGTCCCAGAATAGGTGCTGATGGTGTCATTGCCCAAGCCGCCCTGT
Organism: Bordetella parapertussis; assembly: GCA_945900695.1. Taxonomy (GTDB): domain Bacteria; phylum Pseudomonadota; class Gammaproteobacteria; order Burkholderiales; family Burkholderiaceae_C; genus Limnohabitans; species Limnohabitans parapertussis_A. The sequence continues at coordinate 5,299 of CAMDJU010000169.1, forward strand.
AATGTGTCGGTGCCTGATTCTTGGTCGTATAAAAAGTCGTCGCCAGCGCCGCCCACCAAGCTGTCCGATCCATTTCCGCCGGTGATGTTGTCAATGCCTTCGCCGCCATCGATTTGGTCATCGCCCTCTTGTCCGTAAATCGTATCGGCACCATCACCACCATTGATCACATCTGCGCCAGATTGGCCATACAAATGGTCATTGCCAGTGCCCCCATTGATCGTGTCTGCGTCTGACCCTCCGAAAATAGCATCATTGCCTTCGCCACCGCTGAGGGTTTTGACGCCCGTGGATGGGTAGGAGCTGTAATAACCGATAGATGCATCGATCATGAACCCATTGATGTCGTCGTTACCAGCACCGCCATCCACCACATCCACACCATCGCCGGTGATGATTCTGTCGTTGCCCGCTAAGCCTGCAATGGTGTCATTGCCGCCAAAGGCCGAAATGGTGTCGTTGCCAGAGGTGCCGTCTAATCGCTCGGCTTGATCGCTTCCATTGATCTCAGACATCCATCAACTCCAGGGTTTTGATGCTGGATTACACCATGCATCAAGCACTCCAAAGCCTATTAATACGATGACCAAGACCCATCCACATCGCCGGTGAGCACCCCCACCACATTCACTGGGCTTGGCTGCACCACAGGGGATGTAGAACTTTGG
>CAMDJU010000170.1 GCA_945900695.1 Bordetella parapertussis
CAGCAAACCGGCCAGGGCTTTGAGCAGCGTGGTTTTTCCCGCACCATTCGGGCCCGCGACGCTGGTCCAACACCCGCGCGCAAACGACACATCCAAGGGGTGCAGCACAGTGCGCCCACCCAAGGTCACCTGCAGGCCACGGGCTTGTAAGGCGCTGGCGGCTGGGTTCATGGCGTGCCCCGTTGGGGTTGGCGGTGCAGTCGCCACAACAAATAGCCCCCACCCAGCACCGCGGTCAAAATGCCCACGGGCAGCTCACGGGGGGCCATGATGGCGCGTGCCAGCACATCGGCCGCGCACAACAACAAACCGCCCATTACTGCCGATCGGACCAGCAAGACCCCGTGAGGCAGCGCTGCACGAGAACGCACCACATGCGGTGCCACCAAACCGACAAAGGCAATCAAGCCCGCTTGCGCCACCGATGTAGCGGTGCACAGCGCCAGCACACCAATCAGCACCCAACGCAACAAACCAATCGGCAGCCCCAAGCTGCGCGCCGTGTCCTCGCCCAAGCGCAGGCCATCGAGCCAGCGCGCCATGGCCAGTGCCACGGCGATTGAGGGCAGCAACACCCAGGCCATCAACACCACCGCCGGCATGCCGATCATGGCGGTGCTGCCCAGCAAAAACGATTGCATCACCGGCCAGGCTTGCGGCACCGCCACCATCAACAACGAGGTGACAGCGCCCAACACCACCCCCACCACCACGCCAGACAACAACAAACGCAAGCTGTGGTGCGCGCCACGGGCCAACAATAGGGTGAGCAGCACAGCGCCCCATGCCCCGACAAAGGCACAACCGGTCAGGCCCAAGCGCCACACCCAGGGCTGGGCCCAGGCCACACCAGGCGAAATCACCGCACCGCTCCAAGACACCACCGCCAAAGCCGCCGCCACACCCAAGCCGGCCCCCGAAGCGCTGCCCAACAGGTAAGGGTCGGCCAGCGGGTTGCGAAACAAACCTTGGGCCAAAGCCCCGGCCAAACCCAGCAAGGCACCGGCCAACCAAGCGCCCAGGGTGCGCGGCCAGCGGATGTCTTGCACGATGGGGTCGCTCCAACGCCAATCGGTGTCCAGGCCCTCACTGCCGGCCATCAAACCCAACCAGGCGCAAACCACGGTCAACAACAGCACGGCTGTCCCCCAGCGCCAAGGGTGGGTGCGGTGGGTCATGGTTTCCAACTTCGCTGGGCGCACTGCGCCATCAGCAAGGCCGCTTCACCCATGCGCGGACCAGGGCGCACCAGCACATCCCCTTGCTCTGCCGTGAACTGACACACACGCCCTTGTTGGACCGCCGCCAACTGGGACCAACCTGGACGTCGTTGCAAGGGGTCCAAGCTGGGCTGGCCCATCATGATCAAGTCGGGCTGGTTGCGCAGCACCCATTCTGGGCTGAGTTGCGGAAACGGCCCCAGGTGGGCGGGCACCACGTTGCGCAAGCCCAAAGCGGAGATCAGCTCGCCAATGAACGAAGACTCACCCGCCGCATAGCCCCCACTGCCCGCTTCAAAGTAAATGCTGGCGCCCTTGCCTTGCGGCGGCATCGCGGCACGGGCCTGGGCCAACTGGTCTTGAACCTGCTGCCAAACTTTTGCGGCCAGCTGATCGGGCTCGGGCAAACCCAAGACCACCGCCAAACGCTGCAAGCTGTGCTGCACTTGGGCTTGGGTTTGGGGCTCCAGCGCCATCACCGGTATGCCCAAAGCCACCAAGCGCGGCAGCAAACGTGCCGAGCGGCCGAGCAGCACCAAGTCGGGCCTCAAGCGCACCAAGGCCTCCAGGGACACATCATCCATGCCGCCCAACTTGGGCAAGGCTTTCACAGCCTCTGGCCAATTGGCAAACCGGTCGGTGCCCACCAAACGGTTGCAGGCACCCAAGGCACAGATGCTCTCGGCCAGCGCGGGCATCAAGGTCACGATGCGCTGGGGCACGCGCGGCAAATTGACCACCTCACCGCGGTCATCGCGCACCAATGGGGTTGTGGCGGCAAAGGCGATGTGGCCCATCGATAGGCAACATACAAGCCCGACCACACGCGCTAAAAACTTCGGCTTGGCCTTGCCAAACAAGCCAGCCAGCATCCGCCCCACAGGCGAGCGTGGCGCACACGGCCCACCCCCCGCAGACAGTGGCCCCTGTTCAAGCATATTGCGTGACCCATTGCGCGATGCGCCGGTGCAATTGCTCGACCCCATCGGTCAATGCGGCCGGTCCAGGCTGCAAAATGTCTGCCGACTTGATTTCAAACAACTGGGCATCGCGCACCGCTGGCACATCGGCCCAACCGACGCGGGCCGCCACCTTTTCTGGGCGAAATTTTTTGCCGCACCAAGACCCAAAAATGATGTCGGGCGAGCGCGCAACGATGTCCAATGGGTTGGCAATGATGCGGTTCTTGCCCAGACTTTGCAGGGCCAACTCAGGAAAGCAATCGTCCCCACCGGCCACGCCGACCAACTCCGAAACCCAGCGGATGGCGCTGATGGCGGGCTCGTCCCATTCTTCAAAATACACCCGTGGCCGCCTGGGAAAGGCCGCTGCTTGCGCGGCAATGGCATCCAAGCGCTCGCGCATGGCGGCAATGCGCGCCAAACCCTGCTCGACCTCGCCCACCATCGCCGCCACTTGGTAAAGCATAGAAAAAACCTCGTCCACGCTGCGCTGATTGAACACCGTGACCTGCACACCTGCGCGGATCAGGGCCGAGGCAATGTCGGCTTGCAAATCGGAAAAACCAAACACGCAATCGGGCTCCAAGGCCAAAATTTTGTCGATCTTGGCGCTCAAAAACGCGCTCACCCGAGGCTTCTCCTGCCGCGCCCGCGCTGGGCGCACGGTGTAGCCCGAAATCCCCACAATGCGGTGCGACTGCCCAAGCAAGTACAACCACTCGGTGGTTTCCTCGGTCAGGCAGATGATGCGTTGGGGGGTCATGAACTTTGACTAAAGATGAAAATCATTTAAGGTGCCCATTTAAGACTTGTAAAGTAAATCCTGCCGGGTGAAGCATAATTTTTAATTTGCTCATAGTAGTGATCGTATAAGTTATCCACCCTGAATGACCAACTCAAATTCTTATCAATTGATTTGCCAATAAACACATTTAAGAGTTGATAAGGTGACAAAGCGTTTGTATTTGCAGCCTCTTCAAACCTTTGTCCTATAGTTTGATTTTCTAATTTAAAAATCCAACTTTGTATTCGTTTGGAAACAGCTATATGAGTGGTTCGCCGAGCACGCAAGATCAAATCTTTTCCGCTGCTTTCATTGACCGGAACCAGATCATCTAGGCTTGCAGAAAAATCAAAGCCGCCCCATGAATGCTGACCTTGTATTGAAGTGCCCTTTACGTTCGCCTGGCCAACGTTGAAGTAACAAAAACCTCCAGCAGCACATGATTTCAGAGTTTGACTGGATGATAATAAATTGGTGTATTTGCTCTCATAAGTTGCGATCTTAAAAATTGTCTTTTCAAAAGCATATTTCAATCCTACCTCCTGAGAACTACTACTTTCAGGTTTGAGAGTCTCGCTGCCATATGGGCTAAATTGTTGCTCCAAAGTTGGAGATCTAAAACCCGATGAGCTGGATGCAGAAATAGCCCAGGGCCTGGCTAATTGATAACCGTAGCCAATGGCATTTGTATTAACCAATCCAAAATTATCGTAATAATCATTTCGGGTGTTTAATTGAAAAGAGTGACTTCCGATGGCTTTTGAATAGCCCAAACCCAATCCATTTTGAGATCTTGACGCGGACAACTTCGGATCAAATCTAGTTGGCGTTGACTCAAAGTCGTCGGTTCTTTTTTCAACGAGAAAGTTCAAGGTACCCATCGCACCAACCCACTTGTTATTCAGCAAAAAGGTTTTATTTGCAGTGTAATAGTCATTTGGACTGTCGCTCACTTTTCTACTGAGTCCATAAGTCACCACAGCATCTGTCGTGTAAATATCGCTCCAGACAGAGGTCAATTTGACTGATGAAGCATCCAACTTGTTCTGGTTAAAGTAATCAATACCTCCATTCCATGGCACTGATCGAGTATTTTGAACGGTCGTTAAATATGTGTAGTCCAGTTTATGGTTTTGGTTGATGGCCAGTCCCATACGCAAAGCACTGGAGTTATTTAATGCCCCCTCCGAGGGTGTGATTTTTGCGGTCTTCAGGTCCGGCCTGGTGTTGAACCCATCGCTGCTGAATTGATACACATTTAAAGAATAATCCCATGGACCATTTTTCCCACCCAAGTAAGCCCCTGCCTGCTTGGTATTGAATGTCCCGTATCCCAAAGTGGCCGCCATTTCACTTTTTACAGTTGGTTTTCTAGTAAATACCTGCACCACACCGCCCATGGCATCTGAGCCATACAAAGCACTTTGCGGGCCTTTGACGACTTCAATTCGATCGATTAAGTTCATAGGAACCAATTCCCAGGGAGCTCCACCCCCCAAACTTTGCCCATCTTGACCATCTACCCTGACACCATCAATCAACAAAGAGGTCATCCTAGATTCTGCGCCCCTGACAAAGACGTTACTTCCTCCACCCGACGAAGTGCCCTGAACTCCAGGAATTCGAGATAAGACCTGACTCAAAGACGTCAGCCCCATCGTTTCAATGTCAGCACGGGTGATGACAGTGATATCTGGCTTGACTTCTTCAATGCCTTGTTCACTGCGCGAAGCCGTCACCACCACTTCCTTCAAAGTCCCTTGCGCCACCTGCGCAAAACCCGACAAACAAACAGCCGAAAGCCAGCCCAACGCAGCCCAGCGCAGGCGTGTGCGAAACACATTTTTCATGGTCAAAATCCAACAAGAGCCCTCACCGCCTTCCCCGACAGTGCTTGGACGTTCGGCCGTGCGACAAGCGCACGTCCACCTTGTTGGCCGGTATCCGGGCTTGCGAAAACAACCACTGTCCGCCTTCCCAGTCGCTTGTTCAAGGCGACCAGTGGCTATGTAGGACAGGGCGAAACCGCGTGAGCAGTTTGTTCGCTTGACCGTTGCGGGGGCAGCGCAGGCTGATCTTGGGCGGGCACTTGGCAAAAAATGCCAAAGCCGATTCGGACTCCTGCTTCCCGTTGAACTGCGGCATGTGAACCACACCACGAGCACCAACAAAATGATTTTAGGGGTAAAACCGCCAGTCGCCTTAAAATGGCGGGCCATGCCGTACCACCCCATCCTCGATCATGTCGCCGAGCGCGTTGAGCGTTTGTTGCTGCGCCACGAGGAATTGCAGCGCACCAACGCCTTGCTCAGCGAGCAAGTCGAGGCTTTGACCCAAGAGCGCAACTCGCTCAAGTCGCGCCTGAGCGCGGCCCGCGCCCGTGTCGACGCCTTGCTCGAACGCCTGCCCGAAACCTTGCCCGAGAAAGACGCCCCATGAGCTCTCAGCAATTGGAAGTGCACATCATGGGCCAAAGCTACCTGCTCAAATGCCCCACCGGTGGCGAGGCGCAGTTTCAGACGGCGGTGCACAAAGTCGATGCGGCCATGTGCAAGATCCGCGACGCCGGCAAGATCAAGGCGCGTGAGCGCATTGCGGTGTTGGCGGCCCTGAACCTGGCGTTTGAAACCCCCGCGAAACCGGCCAGCCCCGCTGATGTGGCCTTGGATGAACAGGCTGATCCCGAAGGGAAAATGCGCCAGTTGTTGGCCCGCTTGGACCAGGTCTTGGGCGACGACGGGCGCTTGCTCTGACGCCGATATGACCTCACCCCCCAAGCGCTGGGGGTGGCAGACCTACAATGCATGCGTCTGCAAGCCCATTGGGCTTTATATTTCTTGAACCAATGCTCTCTGGAGCCCCGGGCTTGGTACATCGGCTGATGAGCGTGATCATCTCGCGTCAGATGAACCCAATGTCAGTCTGCCCTCGCCCACCTGAACCCTGCGTTCAGGATGACGGTCTGGTGGTCACTTGCAGACACCTATCTACC
>CAMDJU010000171.1 GCA_945900695.1 Bordetella parapertussis
CCGTGGCACCCGTGGTGTCAAACTTGGTGACCATCATGGCTTTCAAGCTGGCCAGTTCAGCGGCAGGCCCAGTCACTGTCATGACGGTTTCGGGTGTGATTCTTCGGTTCAACGCAGACGTTGCGTTGTAGCCGTTGGGTTTGCCGGCCCCATCCAAAGTCACCTCAACCAGGGTGACGCCATGCATCAAGATTTCTTTGATGGCTTCAGATGAAGGGCGTGTGCCTAAAGGCCATTGGCCGAACTGGTCGAATTTTTTACCGGTGGCTGTGCCAGAGGTTTGACCGAGCGGGTGAAAGAAGTGGGCTTCAGCGGAGCTTTCATTGTTGACGGCAACGACAATTTTGTCGCCTGACGCGTAGCTATAGCTGCCTTTGGATTTGCCGTCAGATCCGATGTAGAAAATCTCAGTGCCGTCATGCTGATCACCCACGCGGTTGGCCCAGCTTTCAGCGTCATCTGTGCCAGCATTGGAGTAGGCAGCAACGCCTGTTTTCATGGTGTCGCCAGTGGCATGCATGATTCTGGCGGTGTAGCCTGTGGGAACCGACACAAGGTCGATGATGCTCTTGGCGACCGGCGTGAATTTCAGCACGCTGCTGGTGGCCAAAGCAGGCAAACCATTGATCGGCTTGGTGTCTGTACCGCCGGCGCAACCTGGCAGCATGGGCAGGGCAAACAAAGAGGCCAAGCCCAAGCCGCCGCGCAAAACATTGCGGCGTGAAGGGCTGCTCAGGGCTCTGTCCAGGACTTCCTGGAAATGCTCATTGTTGGAGTGGTTGTCGATGGGGTCGAAGGTGTCTGACACGGTTAGCTCCTAGTTAAGAAGCCTTTACTGTGAACATCTCTTGTTACATTCAAGTGACAGTTTCAATAGCCTAGTAAAATTTAGGGCTTTATGCTTTCGCAATTTAATCAGGGTGTCGCTGATTTTTTTTGTGGGGCGTTCCGAGCCGAGTCCTGAAAAAACAATCCCGCAGTTAAACGACCAAGGGTCAAATGTTTTTTGCAATGGCAATGGCAATGGCAATGGCAATTAGAATGATGTATAAGATGCAAGCGGCAAGACAGGCCCGATCCCGAATCGATACGCTAGCGCGACATGGCTTTGTATGCGTCACAAAATTGAAACAGTGACAACCAATAATCCATTGCACGTCTCCTATTTTTCGTCATTTCCGAAGGAAATTTTTCATGACCACCTCAGGTTTTCGTTTAGCCCCAAGCGCACTCAAACGTGTTTGCATTGCATTGACTTTTCCCGTTTTGCTAACGGCTTGCCCGACCTCTGAAAGCGTCTTTTCACTGTCGGGTGTGGCCACCAACGGCCATTTGAGCGGTGCAACGGTGACGTGCGACGCCGACAAATCCGTGGTGTCCACCGATGACAATGGTGCTTTCAAATTCCCCTTGGGATGCAGGGGCACCATCACGGTGTCAGGCGGCACCAACGTGGACACGGGTGAAGCCTTCTTGGGTGAGTTGAAGGCCCCGGCCGGTGCCATCGCAGTGAATTCCTTGACCACCATGATGGTGGTGGGTGGGTTGACCGAAGCAGAAGTCAAAACCAGCCTGGGTATTCCCAGCTCGGTCAATTTGTTGACCACCGACCCCGCCGCTGAAAGCGGCACCGCTTACAGCAACAGCGAGTTGTTTAGCAAAGCCAAAACAGTGCAGCAGTTGTTTCAAACCACCATGGACACAGTGGCCACCACTTCCAGCGTGACCGACACAGATGCCAAAAAAGCCATTTATGCCACCGCTGCCACCGCCTTGGCCAGTGAAATCAAAAAAGCACCTGGAACGAAGTTGATCACCGACGGCGCTACCGCCGCTACCAGGGTGGAAGATTCGACGGTGTCCGAGACTTTGGTGAATAGCATGGTGACCAAAGCTGTCACTGATATGAAGGCGTCGACCAACACCAAATTGGCTGGCGTGAAGACGGGTTTGAGCACGGTGCAGCCTGCTGCCATTGCGGCATTGGCCGGACCTTCTATGGCCACCCAATCACAGCAGTACATGACCAATAAGCCAGCCAAGGTGGAGGACGGTAAATCCATGTCGGGTTTGATCCAAAAAGATCAAACTTTGGCCGGTCAAATCAATACGAACAAAGCTTTTTTGAGCGCCACCGATGCCACCCAAGTGGCTACCTTGGCCACTGAAATGAAAACCTTTGTCACTGCAGCCAACAACCCCAAGCTAACCAACGATCAGCGCCAAGATAAACAAACCGAAGCCTTGCAAAATATCGGCGTGGCCCAAACCAATGCGGCCAAAAATGTCAAAGATGCGAGCGGCACTTTAATTCCGGCACCACCAGCGCCCAGCAATTATTTGGCCATCGGCAAAGATGAAGCGGTGTACAAAACGTTTGCCTCGAGCAGCAAGATCACCATTGCCGACTTCACTGGTGCTGGTGCCTCACTCAAGTGGCCCTTGGAATATGGCACCGAGTTGGGTTTGAGTTTGCGCGGTTTTGGCACACCCGTGGTGTCTGCCATCGAGGTGGCTGTGGACATCAATCAGACCGGTAAAAGTGGCGCTTTCAAAGCCTATATTTCCGGTCTGACAGCATCGATGACCTCGTCGGGTCTGCGCATCCAAAGCACGGCCAATACCAAAATGATTGCTTGGGCGCGCAACGATGCCGGCGCCCAAGAAATTTATGCTGACCTGAGCGCTGAGGTGTCCAGTATCGACACCACCTTGTCCACCAGCGCCAGCATGATGACCTGGATCCCCTTGAACAGCGCCTTGGAGCGCGCTATCGTGGTCGTTGGTGACACCAAGGGTGTGACCAAAAACCTGAGTGGTACTTTCAATGTGACCTTCGTGGTCAAAGGCTTGCCTTTGCGCATGAGCAACCAGACGCCATTCAAGGAATACACCATTTCTGTGCCCAAGTCGCTGACCAGCACCACCAACGCCCAAGTCTTGACGGGCCCTGGCCTGTTGGGCAAGGTCAAGCTCACGCGCTGATATATTCTCTCTGCGTTCTCACACAAGGCAACGCGATGCGTTGCCTTGTTTTTTGGTCGTTTAATTTTTCACCATTTGCAGCGAAATTTCCCCATGCGTTATTTGATTTTTTGCTTGTGGGGTCTGTGCGCCAGCAGCCTGGCTGTGGCCAACCCGGTGGACTGGCACCCCCAAGACATCTTGGCCCCAGGCCAATGGATGTTGACGGGCACCAGCACCCACTTCAATGCGGGTCTTGACATCACCCAAGGCCGCGATAAATCTCCCTCCCTGCGCGGCACCAAGTCGGGTGACTACCGGGGCAACGCGCTGAGCTTGAGTTGGCAGTTTCACCCACGCTGGGCCGCGCGTGCCAGCAGCCTTGGGCGGGTGTTGGAGGATGTGTCCGACCAATACCAAATCAACACCTGGGAGGCCTCGGTGTGGACGCAGCAACCCGTGCAATGGTTGGGCAGTGAAACTGGGTTTGCTCGCCTGAGCGCTTGGGGCAACCAGGCTGATGGTTTGCAGTCGAGCACCAGCAAGACAGTGGGCGCGGTGGTGCTCACCCAATCAAAAATCATTCAACCGCGCGACCAAACCTTGGCCTTGCAAGGGGGGCTGACTTGGTCATCCAGCCCGGCTTGGAAATACCACGCCGATGTGGGCTTGGGTTGGACCGAGTTGAAGTACCAAGACTTTCAAGCCAACGGCATGCGCAATGGTTGTGAGTACCAGTTGCAAATCGTCGGGTCAGATGTGCTAGGCACACGCATAGACCCCTGCGCTGTCGTGGGAACTGCCAACGAATTCATCAGTCCCCTGAACACATATGGTTTGGATTTGCAAAAAGAGTTGGCTTGGTCGGCGCGGTTTGTGTCTTGGGGTGCTGGTTTGCAATGGACCAATGGTTGGGGCCGCTGGCGGGCCAGCGCCAACGGCCAGACTTGGCAACGCAATGGGGTGGACGAGATCATTGCCAATCGCAATGGCGCACCAGTGGTGCAACAACTCAATGTGCGCACCGAGTGGATGTACCCCGTGTCCGTAAAAATTCAACCCTTTGTGGGTTTTGATTACTACAGCAGCTTTTTGCTCCACGATTTGCCCATGCTGTACAACAGTGGAACGAGTTCAAATTTCTTAAATACCTACTCACAATTTCGTGCGGGCTTGAGAATTTTCTTTTGATGCGCATGGCGTGAAGCCATTTCATGCCTTTGTCACTTTCGTTGTTTAGATTTCTCCCTTTTTGGAGATTTTTATGACATTGCCATCATCCAGCCGACGAGATTTCATCATCCGTGTTTCATCTGTTTCGGCTGTGGTATCTGCCGGTGCGGTTTTATCGGCTTGTGGTGGTGTGGTCAGCGAAGACGATACGGTTCAATTTGCATACGGCGTGGCCAGTGGCGACCCTTTGAGTGATCGCGTGATTTTGTGGACCCACGCCAAGTATTCGGGAAGAACGGAAAGCGTGGCACTGACTTATCAGGTGGCCACCGACAACACCTTTGCCACTGCCAGCGTGGTGGCCTCTGGTTCTGCCATTGCCTCTTCCAGCACCAACTACACGGCCAAAGTGGATGCCACCGGTTTGGAGGCGGGTAAAACCTATTTTTACCGCTTTAAAGCAGGCAGCACGGCATCTCCCGTGGGCAAAACCCGCACCCTGCCTGCCAGCACCGCCACCGAGGTGAAGTTCGCGGTGTTTTCTTGTGCCAATTACCCAGAAGGGTTTTTCAATGTCTATGGTTTGGCCAGCCAGTCGGATGCGCAATATGCCATTCATTTGGGTGACTATTTGTATGAGTACCCCAATGGCACGTATCCGACCGCGCCCACGGCGTCTCGCATCCACCAGCCCAGCACCGAAATTTACAGCTTGGCCGATTACCGAACCCGCCACGCCCAGTACAAAACCGACCCAGACTTGAAGGTGTTGCATGCCAGCATGCCGATGATTGCAGTTTGGGATGACCATGAGATAGCCAACGACGCCTACAAGGATGGCGCTGAGAATCACGACGCCACCAAAGAAGGGGCGTTCAGCGCCCGCAAAGCTGCGGCCTTGCAGGCATACCACGAATGGATGCCCATCCGCACCGGCAGCGATCAGAGCATCATCTACCGCAGCTTTGACTTTGGCAGCGTGTTGTCGCTGCACATGCTCGACACCCGTTTGGTCGGCCGCGACAAACAAGTGGAATTTGCAGACTTGCTCAACCCGGCCACCGCGACAACCGCGCAAGCGACCATGGCTTCGGCCACGCGCGAAATGTTGGGCAGCACCCAAGGCACTTGGTTGACTGGAAAAATCACTTCATCCACTGCCACCTGGCAGGTTTTGGGGCAGCAGGTTTTGATGGCGCGCATGGAGTTCCCCGTCTCCGTCTTGAGCGCATTGAACCCAGCGACCTTGTCTGACGCCACCGCAGTGGCCGCTGGCGTGGCCTCGATCAATGCCTATGTGACAGCCAAAAATACGCCAGCCAGTTCACGCACAACCGCACAGGTGGGTTTGATGAACACCACCTCGAATCCCAAACTGGGTTACAACTTGGACGCCTGGGACGGATACCCTGTGGCGCGTGAAAAACTGCTGGCGACCGTTTTGGCCGCGAATAAAAAATTGGTGGTTTTGTCGGGCGACACGCACAACGCCTGGCACAGCCAACTCACCTTGGCCGGCTATATCTCTCCATCTCAAGCTGGGGTCAAAGTGGGTGAAGAGTTTGCCACCCCCAGCGTTGCATCGGTCGGTCTGGAGAGCTATTTCTCCACACTGCCAACGGCCAATGTCAAGTCGATTTTTGAAAACGTGGTCGATGACTTGAAGTGGATGGACTCTTCACGCCGTGGTTATTTGAAAATGACATTCACCAAAACCCAGGCCAAAGGCGAGTGGGTGTTTGTGAACACTGTCAAGACCAGCTATTAC
>CAMDJU010000172.1 GCA_945900695.1 Bordetella parapertussis
CGCAGCGTCAACACGCCTTGTGCGTCAAAGCTGCCGCGCACCTGGTCTTTGGCGGCACCACCGGGGCCGGAGGCCTCCAGGTAGTAAGCCAGGCCGCGCCCAAGCAAACATCCGCGCTGCAGCGCATCAGCGCGGCGCTGGGCCAAGCCTTGGGGTTCACTCATGCCAATGGCATGGTCCATCACCGCCTCAAAGTGGCCGCTGTCGTACACGGTCTGATTGGCCGTGGTGTAGGGGAAGGCATGGGGCGCAATGAAGTTTTTGCGCCGAATGGCCACGCCATCGAGGCCATGCTGCTGCGCGGCGTGGTCGATCAAGCGGTCAATGGCATAGGCAATGTCAGGTCGCCCCGCGCCACGGTAAGCCGACACTGGCACGGTGTTGGTGAAGTAGATGTGGGACGACATGTGCAAGGCCGGCACTTGGTAGGCGCCGCCCATGGTGATGGACAGGTTGCGTGCCCCGATGTGGGTGCTGAAGTAAACGTTGTAGGCGCCGACATCGACTTGGTTTTCAAAACGCATGGCCAAGATGCGGCCCTGCGCATCCAAGGCGATGTGTCCATGCAAACGCAAAGCACGGCCATGCCAGTCGCTGACAAACACCTCTGAGCGCGACCCCACCCAGCCCACCGGGCGCTTGAGTTGGCGTGTCGACAACAGCACCATCAGGTGCTCGCTGTAGGCCGTGCCGCGCAAACCAAAAGAGCCGCCCACATCGTGGGTGTGCACCTCCATGCTTTCATGCGGCCAGCGCGTGATGTGGGCCAAAAAGCCCGCCATGCCACCCACCCCTTGGGTGGGGGTGTGCACATGGGTGACGCCCTTGGCCTCATCGTGCCAAGCCCACACCGCGCGGGGCTCCATGGGGGAGCCGACCAATCGCTGGCTGTCCACATCAATGTCGCTGACATGGTGCGCTTGGGCAAAGGCCGCGTCCACAGCTGCGCGGTCACCGGCCTCAAATTTGACCGAGGTGTTACCCGGTGCATGCGCGTGCAATTGCACCGCGCCCGTCGCTGTGGCATCGGCATAGGTGACCACGGCGTCCAGGGTGTCGTAGTCAATTTGCGCCAGTTCGGCCGCGTCTTGCGCTTGCAAGGCGGTGTCAGCCACCACCCAGGCCACGGGCTGACCCACGTACAGCACCTTGTCGTGCGCCAACACCGGCATGGTGCACACCGCTTGGGGCTGGCCTTGTGGGTCTTTGACCTGAACCGCGTTGGGCAAATCGGCAAAGCCTGCGGCTTGCACATCTTGTGCGGTCAACACCAAGTGCACGCCCGCTGCGCTGCGCACCGCGCTCAAGTCGATGCGGGCGATGCGCGCATGGGCGTGGGGTGAGCGAATCACGTGGCCGTGCAACAAACCCACGGGGTGCGCATCGGCACTGAACTGCCCCGTGCCCGTGATCAAGCGCTGGTCTTCCTTGCGCAGCAAGGCGCTGGACAGCGGTGCGTTCATGGCTTGTCTCCTTGCATCACTTGGCTGGCTTGTTGCACCGCGCGGATGATGTTCACATAGCCGGTGCAGCGGCACAAATTGCCCGACAAACCTTCGGCAATGTCCTCTGGCGTGGGCTTGGGGTTGCGGCGCAACAAGTCCACCGAGGCCATCACCATGCCAGGGGTGCAAAAGCCGCATTGCAAACCATGGCACTGCGAAAATGCTTGTTGCACCGGGTGCAAACCATCCGCACCCAAACCCTCGATGGTGGTGACCGTGCAGCCATCGGCTTGCACCGCCAACATGGTGCATGACTTGACCGCTTGGCCATCCACATGCACGGTGCAACAACCGCATTGCGTCGTGTCGCAACCCACATGGGTGCCGGTCATGCCAAAGGTGTCGCGCAGCAAGTCGGCCAACAAGGTGCGCTCGGGCACATCGGCGCTGCGGGATGTGCCATTCAAAGTGAGGTTGAGTTTCATGTGGTTGTATGCTGGTTCAAAAAAGTGTGTGGGCGTCCGTTGGCGTCGTGGCACAAGCGGCAAAGCTCGAGCAAACCCGATGAAGGTCAAGGGGCCATGGACCCCCACGTCGTTGCGCGCTTTGAGATGTCAGCCGTTGGCCAAGGTTTCCCATCTTGCGCGGCATGGTGCCAGCGCGCAGGCTGAACCCCCGCTTCATGTGTGCGCCCAAGCTTGGCGCGCTTGCGCCAACATGACGCCCGCCAAATGGGCGCGGTAAGCGGCCGGGGCGTGCACGTCATCGATCATGTCATCGCGCACCAATGGCTGCACCGATGTGTTCTGGGCCAAGGCCTGCTCGGCATCTGACCAGCGAAACACCCCATGGGCCACGCCCGTGACGGCGACACGCCACACAGCCTGAGCGCCAGTGGCAGGGGGGTACTGCGCGACAAACACACCGGCCATGGCGTAGCCCGATGCCGGGTGCTTGAACTTGGCATAAGCGCAGCGTTGCGGCGTGCGAAAGCGCACGCCCGTGATGATTTCATCATTGTGCAAAGCGGTGGCAAACATGCCCTGAAAAAAATCGCTCGCTTCAATGGTGCGCCGATCGGTGATGATCTGCGCTTGCAAGGCCATGGCCGCTGCGGGGTAATCTGCGCTGGGGTCGTTGTTGGCCAAAGAACCGCCAATGGTGCCGCGGGCACGCACCTGCGGGTCGCCAATCAAGCCAGCGAGCGTGGCCAGTCCAGGCATGGCTTGTTGCAAATCCACATGGGCCGCCACGTCTTGGTGGCGTGTGGCCGCGCCGATCCACCAGTGGTCTCCCTCTTGGCGCACACCGTTCATTTCGGGCAAGCGTGCGACATCGATCAAAGCCGTGGGTGCCGCCAGGCGATGCTTCATCGATGGCAGCAAGGTCATGCCACCCGACAAGACCTTGGCCGAGTCATCGGCGCTCAAGGCCGCTTTGGCCGCGCCCACCGAATCGGCGCGTTGGTATTTGAATGCGTACACGGACAAATCCTTTTGTTCACCGGTTTTCCGGCGCAGGCTGCAATCTACCCTAAATGCCGCTGGGCTTGCGAACCTGGGTGACGTGACACGCACCTGACCCGGGGATATTCCCGAGTCCGTGGGCAATCAACATCACGATGAAAGCTTTTTCAGGCTCAGAACAGCGCGTTTTGGTCGCTGCTTAAAAAAGCTGCACGCTTGGCGGCACCTGTATAAAATTGACCCCCGTTCGCCGCCTTGTGCCTGCGGTTGTGACCGCCCACCCAATCCTTTGCCCTGCCCCCGCTTTTGCCGCGAGGGCCCCAAGCCTAAATGCTCTACCCCCAAACCTTTGACGTGATTGTGGTCGGCGGCGGCCACGCCGGGACCGAGGCCGCCTTGGCCGCAGCGCGCATGGGCTGCACCACGTTGTTGCTGTCGCACAACATCGAAACCTTGGGGCAAATGAGTTGCAACCCGTCGATCGGTGGCATTGGCAAGGGGCATTTGGTCAAAGAGATTGACGCCATGGGCGGGGCCATGGCCTTGGCCACCGACGAGGCAGGCATCCAGTTTCGCATCCTCAACCGATCCAAAGGCCCCGCCGTGCGCGCCACCCGGGCCCAGGCCGACCGCGTTTTGTACAAAGCCACCATCCGCAAACGCCTGGAAAACCAACCCAATTTATGGCTTTTTCAGCAAGCCGTCGACGACCTGATGGTTGAAGGTGACCGTGTGGTGGGGGCTGTGACACAAGTTGGTATTCGCTTTCGTTCGCGCGCCGTGGTCTTGACCGCCGGGACTTTTTTGGATGGCAAAATCCACGTGGGCATGAACAACCACGCCGGTGGCCGCGCCGGCGACCCCCCGGCGGTGAGCTTGTCGGCGCGGCTCAAAGAGCTCAAGCTGCCACAAGGTCGGCTGAAGACCGGCACACCACCGCGCCTGGATGGGCGCAGCATCGACTTCAGCCGCTGCCAAGAGCAACCCGGCGACGGGATGGTGGAAGCCGACCTGGCCGCCAACAAAGGTGTGACCGCCGGTGCGGTACCGGTGTTCAGCTTCATGGGGCGCGCCGACATGCACCCGCGCCAAGTGCCGTGTTGGATCACCCACACCACCGAAACCACCCATGCCATCATTCGCAGCGGCTTTGACCGCAGCCCCATGTTCACCGGGCAGATCGAAGGCGTGGGCCCGCGCTACTGCCCCAGCGTCGAAGACAAGGTCAACCGCTTTGCAGACAAAACCAGCCACCAGATTTTTTTAGAGCCCGAGGGCTTGGATACCCACGAGGTCTACCCCAATGGCATCAGCACCAGCCTGCCCTTTGACATCCAGTACGCGCTGGTGCGCTCCATCCCTGGTCTGGAAAACGCCCACATCTTGCGCCCAGGCTATGCGATTGAATACGACTATTTCGACCCGCGTGGCCTACAGCGGCACTTTGAAACCCGCGCCATCCACGGCCTGTTTTTTGCCGGGCAAATCAATGGCACCACCGGCTACGAAGAGGCCGCCGCCCAAGGCCTGTTCGCGGGCATCAATGCCGCCTTGCAATGCCGTGGCGACGCCCCATGGGTGCCGGCGCGTGACGAAGCCTATTTGGGCGTGTTGGCCGACGACTTGGTGACCAAGGGCGTGACCGAGCCCTACCGCATGTTCACCAGCCGCGCCGAATATCGATTGCAACTGCGCGAAGACAACGCCGATTTGCGCCTGACTGAGACCGCCCGCCGCTTTGGCCTGGTCGACGACGATCGCTGGCGTGCCTTTGAGACCAAGCGCGAAGCCGTGACCCAAGAGGCCGCCCGCTTGCGCAACCTGTGGGTACACCCGCGCAACCTGAGCACCGAAGAAGCCGTGCGCGTCTTGGGCAAGCCCATCGAGCACGAACACAGCTTGGCCGACTTGTTGCGCCGCCCCGGCGTGGGATACCAAGATTTGATGGGCCTCGATGGTGGCCGCTTTCAAAGCCCCGTTTTGGCCGCCGACTTGGCCAGCGACGGTGTTTCACATGAAACAGCGCTGGCCGTGGTCGAGCAAGTCGAGATCGCCGCCAAATACGCGGGCTACATTGATCGCCAGCGCGACGAGGTTGGTCGTGCCGCGCATTATGAAAACATGGCCCTGCCCGCCGACCTGGACTATGGCCAAGTCAGCGCCCTGAGCATGGAGGTGCGGCAAAAACTCAACCGACACAAGCCCGAAACCCTGGGCCAAGCCTCGCGCATTTCGGGCGTGACGCCGGCGGCTATCTCCTTGCTGCTCATTCACCTGCGCCGGGGACGCTTCAGCGGTTTTGCACCCGAGCCAGCCGAGGCAGCCCCTTGAGGCCCAGCCCGCCCAAGCCAACACCGCCTGGGTCGCACCCCAAGCCCTCCACCCCACCGCCCACACTTTCAGGTACCGAGCCAAAGGCAAAAGCTGCCTGGGACATCAGCACCCAAGCCTTGGCGCGAAACACCTTGGTGGCGGGCAGCCAGCGGCTGGGCCTGGCCCTGTCGGACATGCAAATCGATGCCTTGATGGCCTACTTGGGGTTGCTGCACAAATGGTCCAAGGTCTACAACCTCACCGCCGTGCGCAACCCGCTGGAGATGGTGACGCTGCACTTGCTTGACAGCCTGGCCGTGATCCCCGCCCTGCTGCGACACTTGGCCACATCTCACAACCCCACAGACCAGCACGCCGCCCTGGCTGGGCAAAGCACCAGCACCAGCACCAGCACCAGCACCAGCACCACACCCACACCCACACCTGGGCCTGGGCCCGCAAGCGCAAGCCCTGCCGCAGCTTCGGCCGACAAGCCAACCCAGGCACCATCCATTCGCCTGCTGGACGTGGGCTCAGGGGCCGGTTTACCCGGTGTGGTGATTGCCATCGCCTGCCCTCACATCCAAGTGACATGCATCGACGCCGTGTCCAAAAAAGCGGCGTTTGTGCAGCAAGTGGCGGCCAGCCTGGGGCTGCCCCA
>CAMDJU010000173.1 GCA_945900695.1 Bordetella parapertussis
ATCGTGGAAAACCGCCCAGGTGCTGGCGGCAATATCGGCTCTGCCTTTGTGTCCAAGGCCGAGCCCGATGGCCACACCTTGCTGGTGGGCTACAACGGGCCGATCGCCATCAACCCCACCTTGATGAAGAACGCGCTCGACCCGGTCAAAGACTTGACCCCCGTCACCCTGGCCATGAAGGGCGCTCAGTATTTGGTGGTCAACCCAGCTGCGGGGGTTTCCAACGTGCAAGAGTTGGTGCAAAACGCCAAGAAAAATCCCAACAAGTGGTCTTACGCGTCGGTGGCGGTGGGCAGTGGCTCGCATTTGACGATGGAAATGTTGAAGATGGCGGCCGATATCAACCTTACCCACGTGCCCTACAAAGGCGGGGGTGAAGCGATGGGCGCTTTGGTTGCCGGGGACGTGCAAGCGGCCTTTTTTGTCCCTGGCAATGTGCAGCAATTCGCCAAGGATGGGCGCTTGCGGTTGCTGGCTTCAACCGGGCGCAAACGCTATGCCAGCACACCCGATGTGCCCACCATGATTGAGCTGGGTTTCAAGGACTTTGAAGCCACCGTGTGGGCCGGTTTCTTGTTGCCCGCCAAAACCCCCAAGCCCATCGTCGAGCGCTATCACCGCGAGCTGACCAAGGTGCTGCAAAGCCCAGAGGTGTCGGAGAAGTTGCGGCAAATCGAGTACGACGTCGTGACCTGCACCCCCGATGAGTTTTCGGCCTGGATCAAAACCGAAATTCAACGATGGGGCCAAATCATCAAGGTCACCGGATCCAAGGTGGATTGAACATGGATCGCTTGCAAAACAAGGCTGCCTTGATCACCGGCGCGGGAGCGGGCATAGGCGCCGCCACCGCCCGCTTGTTTTGCGCCCAGGGCGCGCGGGTTTGTTTGCTCGACGCCAACCCCCAGGCCTTGCAAGACACCCTGGCCCAACTGAAGTTCGAATTTCCCCTGGCCAATGTGTACACAGCGCAGGCCGATATTGCCCATGAGGCACAAGCACAAGCCGCCGTGCTGGGTGCCGCCCAGGCCTTGGGGGGCTTGGATGTGCTGGTCAACAACGCGGCCATGCGCAATTATTCGGCCCTTGCCGATGCCACCCCTGCAGAGTGGCAGGCCATGGTGGGCGTGAACTTGGTGGGCACGGCCACCATGAGCCGCTTGGCTTTGCCCTATTTGCGTGCCAGCGGGCGTGGCAGCATTGTGAATGTGTCATCGGCCCATGCGCTGATCGGGCGCAAAGGCATGGGCTTGTACGACAGCACCAAGGCCGGCATGTTGGCCATGACCCGCACCTTGGCCTTTGAAGAAGTGCAACACGGCGTGCGCGTCAATGCCGTTTGCCCAGGCTCAACGCTCACTGACTTTCACATTGGCCGTGCCGTGGCGGCGGGCAAATCGCCCGCGCAACTCAAAACCGAGCGTGCTGGCAACTCATTGATGGGCCGCTGGGCCGAACCCCAAGAAATGGCCTGGCCGATTGTGTGGCTGGCCTCAGACGAGGCGTCCTTCATCACCGGCGCCACCTTGATGGCTGACGGCGGTTTGTCCATCATGTGAATGGGCTTGTATGGGCATGGGCGGATGCCCAGGCAAGCGCCCCGGTGTCAGCTGGGCTTGGCAAAATGACCCATAACCAACGCATTCAAGGAGACCCCATGGCGCAACGTCGCTTGTTTTCGTGCATGGCCCTTATGGGCTGCATGCTGTCGCCAGCGGCTTGGGGCCAAGAGATGGCTCGGGTG
This sequence comes from Bordetella parapertussis, assembly GCA_945900695.1. Lineage (GTDB taxonomy): Bacteria > Pseudomonadota > Gammaproteobacteria > Burkholderiales > Burkholderiaceae_C > Limnohabitans > Limnohabitans parapertussis_A. Next base: position 1,745 of record CAMDJU010000173.1, read on the forward strand.
GTCTCCACCACACCCGTGATCCAAACGGTCACCGTCACCGAACCCAGTTGCACCAGCGTGGGCACAGCCCCAGCCCTGTGTGGGCAAGTCACACATCTGCAAAACCGCATCACCCATTACAACGTGGTTTATGAATATGGTGGCAAATCCTATGGCGTTGCCTTGGCCCAGGACCCGGGCCCCTGGTTGCCCATTCAAGTGACCCCCGTGGTCGAAATCCCGCCGCCCATTGCCCCCACAACCGTGTGGGTGAGCACACCGGCGCCGCTGCCGCCCCCACCCGTGGTCATGGCACCCTATCCATATGTTTACGCGCCGATTTATCCGCCCTTTCCTTACTTCGTTCACTTTGGCTTTCATGGGGGACGCGGTTTCCGCCATTGGCGTTGAGGCCGCTGACCCCCTGTCACCTGTGCGGTTGACCTGCTGGGGAGGCTTGGCGATACTGCACAGCACCCCATTCGCCGACGTGGCGGTGACACACCGCCACCCTTGAAACCCCTTTGACGGGCAGTGCGCTGCCCCAGGCGATGCCGTCTGACCCTTGGATGGCATGGCTGGAAAGTGTTTTTTGCCCAAAATTTTCCATGGATGGCGCATCGCTGGCGCGGCCAGCTCCTTGCAGTTCATGCAATCGGCGCTGTTGACCCAATCCTTTGGCGCTTATGTGGCCTTGTTGGCCGAAGAACGCGGATGGAGCAAAACATCTTTGGCCGGTGCAGCCGCGATGCAATCTTTGGAGGCGGCCATTTTGGGGCCTTTGCTGGGGTGGGTGATGGACCGCTTTGGCCCCCAGGCCATGATTCGCTGGGGCGTCGTGGTCTTTGCCCTGGGTTTTTTGGCGCTGTCCCAGATTGAATCCATTTCTGGTTTTTACATCAGCGCACTCATCTTGGCGGTGGGGGCCAGCTTGTGTGGCTACTTCCCTTTGACGGTGGCCATCATCCACTGGTTCGAGCGCCACCGCGCGCGCGCCTTATCGGTGCTGAGTTTGGGCCTGGCCCTGGGTGGCTTGGCGGTGCCCTTGGTCGCGTGGTCCATGTACAGCTATGGCTGGCGCACCACCGCCATGGTTTCTGCGCTGGTGGCGCTGGTGGTGGGCATTCCGCTGGCGTCGGTCATCCGGGGGCGGCCCGAGGACATGGGTTTGACCATGGATGGATTGCCCAAGCCCAATGCGGTGGCCGCCCAAGACGCCGTGCAAGGGGGTGGCACAGGGGTAGAGTTCACCGCCCGACAAGCCTTGCGCACCCAGGCCTTTTGGTTGTTGGGCCTGGGCCATGGCGTGGCTTTGTTGGTGGTCACCGCGGTCAACGTGCATGCCATCACCCACATGAAAGAAGGCCTGGGCTATACGGTGGCCGAGGCCGCTTGGTTCATTTTGTTGATGACCGTGGGCCAGGTCATCGGTGTGCTGTCGGGCGCATGGATGGGCGACAAGTACGACAAGCGGCGGGTGGCGGCCACGTGCATGTTGATGCACGGCACGGGCTTGTTGCTGCTGACCTATGCCACGCATTCGGCCGAGTTGGTGGCCTTTGCTTTGTTGCATGGCATCGCTTGGGGCTTGCGGGGCCCTTTCATGCAAGCGCTGCGTGCCGACTACTTCGGGCGCAATGCGATTGGCATGATTTTGGGTTTGTCCGCGTTGATCATTGCCTTGGGCCAAGTGGCCGGTCCTTTGGTGGCTGGCTTTTTTGCCGATCTGACGGGCAATTACCGGCTGGGCTTCACCGTGCTGGCTTTGACCGCTTGCGCTGGGTCGGTGCTGTTTTTGTTGGCCAAGCCGCCGCAACTGCCAAAGGACGGCTGAGTCCAACGCTTTTCAAATCGGTCACCAACCCACCCAAACCCATGGATTAAGATGACACGAAGCGCTGAACGCTCCCCGCAGTTTGAAACCCACACGAGCAACACCCCATGGGCCTGACCCTGTACGAAAAAATCTGGCATGCACACAAAGTGCTCGATGGCGACGATGGCCAAAGCCTGTTGCATGTGGCGCGCCATTTGGTGCATGACGGATCGGTCCATGCATTTCAGTTTTTAAAAGAAAAGGGCCTGACCGTGCGCCGCGCCGATCAGGTGGTGGCCACCCCTGACCACGGCATCTCCACCCGCAGCCATGTGATGGCGGCCATCACCGATCCTGAACAGCGCAGGGTGGTGGAGCGTTTGGTGGAAAACACCCAAGCCCACGGCATCTTGCACTTTCCCTTGGGCGACCCGCGCCAAGGCATCGTGCATGTGGTTGGCCCCGAACAAGGCCTCACCCAACCCGGCATGGTGCTGGTGTGTGGCGACTCCCACACCTCTACCCATGGCGCCTTGGGCGCTTTGGCCTTTGGTGCTGGCGCGAGCGAAATCACCCATGTGCTGGCCACCCAAGCCACCTGGCAGCGGCGCTCCAAAACCCTGCGCGTGCGGGTCGAGGGGGTGCGCGGTGCGCATGTCAGCGCCAAAGACGTGATCTTGGCCATCATCGCCAAGATCGGCTCCAATGGGGCGGTGGGCCATGTCATCGAATACGCCGGCTCTGTCATACGCGCCATGAGCATCGAAGAGCGTTTGACGGTGTGCAATATGTCCATTGAGGTCGGTGCCCGCGCGGGCATGGTGGCACCGGACGACACCACCTTTGCCTATTTGCAAGGCCGCACCTTTGCGCCCAAAGGCGCGATGTGGGAGCAGGCCTTGGACCATTGGCGCCGTTTGCCCTCAGACCTGGATGCACATTTTGATGTGGACATCGAACTCGACGCCAGCGCACTCGCGCCCATGGTGACTTGGGGCAACAGCCCGCAAGACGGCTTGCCCATCACCGCTTGTGTGCCCGATCCCAGCCAAGAGCCGGATTCCGAAAAACGCGCGGGCATGGAGCGGGCTTTGGCCTATATGGGGCTGCAAGCTGGCATGGCGCTGCAAGATATTGCGGTCGATCAAGTGTTCATTGGCTCGTGCACCAATGGCCGCATCGAAGACCTGCGCGCTGCAGCCGCTGTGGCGCAGCTGGGCCAGGCCAAGGTGCCTGTGCTGGTCTCGCCGGGCTCGACCCAGGTCAAGCTGGAGGCCGAACGCGAGGGCTTGGACCAGATCTTTAAAAAGGCCGGTTTTGAGTGGCGCGAATCGGGGTGCTCCATGTGCGTGGGCATGAATGGGGACTTGGTGGCCGCTGGCAAACGCTGCGCCTCCACCTCCAACCGCAACTTTGTGGGCCGCCAAGGGCCGGGCAGCCGAACCCATTTGATGAGCCCGGCCATGGCGGCGGCTGCCGCCTTGAACGGCCGCCTGACCGATGTACGCAGTTTGGTGAAATGACATGAAAGCATTTGTGCTCGAAGACGGTGTGGCCGTCCCGTTTGATCAGGCCGATGTGGACACCGATCAAATATTGCCGGCGCGATTTTTGCGACGCCCACGCCAAGGCGGCTATGGGACTTTTTTGTTTCGCGATGTGCGCTTCCATGACGACGACAGCGAGCGGCCTGATTTCATCTTGAACCAATTGCCCTACCGCAACGCCACCATCATGGTGGCGGACCGCAACTTTGGCTGCGGCTCCAGCCGCGAACAAGCCCCTTGGGGCTTGGTGGACCACGGCATCCGCTGTGTCATTGCAGCCGACTTTGGCGATATTTTTTACCTCAACTCCATCAAAACGGGCTTGTTGCCTGTGCAACTCGATTTGGCGGTGTGTGTGCGCTTGCGCGAGCAGTTGCACGCCCAGCCGGGTGCCCATGTGCGGGTCGACTTGCCGGCCCAAACCGTCACCGGCCCAGACGGCGTGGTACACGCTTTTGCCATTGATGCATTTCGCAAGAAATGCTTGGTCGAGGGGCTCGATGAAATCGGGGTCACCTTGCACCACGACGCCGCCCTCAAGCAATTTGAGGTGCAATACCGCCAAGCACACCCTTGGCTTTTTAACCTTTGAATCGCATGGAACACTCCACCAAAACCGCGCGCCAATTGTTTGAAGACATCAAAGCCAACCCCACGCGGCGGCGATTTGGCTTTGGCAAGCGCCCAGCCATCATCAACATCGACTTGCAAAAAGCCTATACCTGTGTGGG
>CAMDJU010000174.1 GCA_945900695.1 Bordetella parapertussis
CCGGCCAACCATGCCATGTTTGTGCGCATCTTGCAGTCGCCCCTGGGCATCACCCACGCCATGCGCTTGATGAACCAGACATCGGTGCTGGGCCGCTATTTGTGGACCTTTCGGCGCATCGTGGGACAAATGCAGCACGACCTGTTCCATGTCTACACGGTCGATCAGCACATCTTGATGGTGTTGCGCAATGTGCGCCGGTTTTTCATTGCCGAGCATGCCCACGAATACCCTTTTTGTTCGCAACTGGCCAGCGGCTGGGACAAGCCCTGGCTGTTTTATGTGGCGGCACTGTTCCACGACATTGCCAAGGGGCGCGGCAAAGACCACTCGGTGGAGGGCCGCATGGAGGTGCGTCGGTTTTGCCGCACCCACCAGATCTTGGGCGAAGACGCCAGTTTGGTGGAGTTTTTGGTCAGCGAACACCTCACCATGAGCCATGTGGCGCAAAAAGAAGACCTCAACGACCCCTCGGTGATCGCTCAGTTTGCGCGCCGCGTTGGCAGCGAGCGCCAGTTGACAGCCCTTTACTTGCTCACCGTGGCCGACATCCGTGGCACCAGCCCCAAAGTGTGGAACGCTTGGAAGGGCAAGCTGTTGGAGGACTTGTACAAGTACACCGCTCGCGCCATGGGCGGTCGGGCCCCCGACCCGGACTCGGTGGTGGAGGCACGCAAGCGCGAAGCCCTGGAGAATTTAGCCCTGCACGCGCTGCCCCATGAGGCGCACAAAAACCTGTGGGATTCGCTGGATGTGGGCTATTTCATGCGCCATGATGCGCAAGAGATTGCTTGGCACACCCGCCAGTTGTCGCGCTGGCTGACCCAAAACCCACAAGAAACACCGCCCGCCATGGTGCGCTGCCGCCCCTCTCCCACGGGCGAAGGTCTGCAAATCATGGTGTTTGCCCCCGATGCCCCCGATTTGTTTGCCCGCATTTGTGGCTACTTTGACCACAACAGCATCAGCGTGCAAGACGCCAAAATTTATACCGCCCCCAATGGCCGCGCTTTGGACACGTTTCAAGTGGTGGCCCCACACATGAGCGAGCATTACCGGGAACTCAGCACCATGGTGGAGCGTGACTTGGCCGATACCTTGGCCCAAGCCGGACCCTTGCCCAAAGCCAGCCATGGTCGCGTGTCACGCCGGGTGAAAAATTTCCCGATTGCCCCCCGGGTGAATTTGCAGCCCGACGAAAAGGCCCAGCGCTGGCTGCTGAGTGTCTCGGCCAGCGACCGGGTGGGCTTGTTGTACGGCATTGCCCAGATCTTGGCGCGGCATCAAATCCATTTGCAGTTGGCCAAAATTTCCACCCTGGGCGAGCGCGTGGAAGACACCTTTTTGATCGATGGCCCGTCGCTGCAACACAACCGCAGCCAAATTGACATTGAAACCGAGTTGCTCGAATCCCTGAGCGTTTAGCGACAGCGCTCAGTCGTCTTCCAGGGCACTGATGCCTGGAAACAGCACATCGGTGTAGCCAAAGCGGCTGAAATCGCGCACCCGCATGGGGTACAGCTTGCCCACCAAATGGTCACATTCATGCTGCACCACCCGGGCATGAAAGCCTGAAACCTCGCGTGACAGGGCTTGGCCCAGTGCGTTCCAGCCCTGGTAAAGTATTTTTTCCCAGCGCGGCACCACCCCGCGCAAACCAGGCACCGACAAGCAACCCTCCCAGTCCTCGACTTCCTCTGATCCGATGGCCGTCAAGGTGGGGTTGATCAAAACGGTCTCTGGGATGGGTTCAGCGTCGGGGTAACGCGGATTGACCAGGCCCGAGCCAAAAATGACCACCTGCAAATCCACACCCATTTGCGGCGCGGCCAAACCAGCGCCGTTGACATGCGCCATGGTCTCTTTCATGTCGCGCACCAAGGCGTGCAACTCGGGGGTGTCAAAGCACGGCACCGGCTGGGCGATGCGCAGCAACCTGGGGTCGCCCATCTTCAAAATGGGGTGAATGGCCATGGAGAGCTCCTGCTCAAGATTTAACGTGACAACCAAGCCGCTCCACGCACGCCAGAGGCGTCTCCGTGCAAGGCGGGGCGGATGGGTGTGTGGATGGGCTGGGCAAAGGTGTGGCGTGTCAGCAAGGGGGGCACGGCCGCATACAACTCATCGACCAGGCTCATGCCGCCGCCCAAGACAATGGCGTCGGGGTCCATGGTGTTGATGACCTGGGCCAGTGCACGGGCCAAACGGTCCACATAACGGCCCCAACTGGCCATGGCCTGTGGTTCGCCGCGTCGCATCGCGGCAATGATGTCAGGCGGCTGACAGACCGGCCCACCATGGGCCACATGATCGGCGGCAAAACCCGGGCCACACAGCCAGGTTTCCAAGCAAGCGTATTGGCCGCACCAACAGTGGCGGCTGGGTTGGTCCTGCGCCCCCAGCCAAGGCAAGGGGTTGTGTCCCCACTCACCGGCCAGCGCATGTTGGCCGCGCCAAGCTTTGCCGTGAATGGCCCAGCCACCGCCACACCCGGTGCCCAAAATCACCCCAAACACCAGGCCCAGACCTGCTGCGGCCCCATCCACCGCTTCGCTCACGGCCAGGCAATTGGCGTCGTTTTCCATCAGCACCCGGCACCCGAGCAGGCGCTCTAAATCGGCCTGCATGGGTTGTCCATTGAGCACCACCGAATTGGCCCCGCGCACAGTGCGGGTCACGGGGTCCAAACAACCGGGGATGGCCATGCCCAGTGTCACGGGGCGGGGCATGTTCAAGGTGGCCAAGCTGTGCGCCACCATATCGCTCACGCATTGCAAGGTGGCAGGGTAGTCGCCCACCGGTGTGGCGCGGCGGTGGCGGTGAATGACCTGGCCAGACGCGTCCACCACGGCCAACTCAATTTTGGTGCCGCCCAGGTCGATGCCGATCAAACCATTCATGGGCTGGTTTGGACCAATTGCATCAAGCCCGCCTCGTCAAAAACAGGAACGCCCAGACTCAGGGCTTTTTCCAATTTGCTGCCTGCCGCCTCACCCGCCACCAGGCCAGTGGTTTTTTTGCTGACACTGCCAGCCACTTTGGCACCGGCTTGTTCCAGCAAGGCTTGGGCTTGTTCGCGCGACAAATTTGGCAAGGTGCCCGTGATCACATAGGTGTGACCCGTCAAGGGCAAATCCAAACGGCCCTGGGGCTCACTCTCTGGCCATTGGACGCCACAGGCGCGCAATTGTTCAACCACCTCGCGGTTGTGCGCTTGGTTAAAAAACGTGACCAAGCTTTGGGCTACCACTGGGCCCACATCGTCAACTTGCAGGAGCTGGTCCACGGTGGCATCCATGATGGCGTCCATGCCACCAAAGTGGCGTGCCAACGCTTTGGCGGTGGCTTCACCCACATGGCGAATGCCCAGTCCAAACAAAAATTTGGGCAAACTGGTTTGCTTGGACTTTTCGATGCTGGACAGCAAATTGTTGGCCGACTTGTCGGCCATGCGCTCCAACGCCGCCAGGTGGGTGAAGCCCAGTTTGTACACATCGGGCAGGGTTTTGACCAAACCGGCGTCGACCAGCTGGTCGACAATTTTTTCGCCCAGGTCTTCGATTTCTACGGCGCGCCGGTGGGCAAAGTGCAAGATCGCTTGTTTTTGCTGGGCACTGCAAAACAGCCCACCCGTGCAGCGGTAGTCGGCCTCGCCTTCTTCGCGCACGGCGACGCTGTCACACACCGGACACACTTTGGGCATGGTGAATTCAGGGGCATCGTCCATGCGCTTGTCCAGCACCACCGACACCACCTCGGGGATCACGTCACCGGCACGGCGCACCACCACGGTGTCGCCCAAGCGCACGTCTTTGCGGCGGGCTTCATCTTCGTTGTGCAAGGTGGCATTGGTCACCGTGACCCCGCCCACAAACACGGGTGCCAATTTGGCCACGGGTGTGAGTTTGCCGGTGCGTCCCACCTGCACATCGATGGCCAATACAGTGGTGAGTTCTTCCTGGGCAGGGAATTTATGCGCCACTGCCCAACGCGGTTCGCGGCTGACCATGCCCAACACGGCTTGCGCCGCAATGGCATTGACCTTGTACACCACGCCATCGATGTCGAAGGGCAACTGGTCGCGATGTGCCGCGGTTTGCGCGTGAAAGGCCACCAAGCCGTCGGCCCCGAGCACGGTTTGGGTGTGCGTGGACACCGGGAAACCCCATTCTTTCAGGGCGTGTAAAGCCTGGTCGTGTTGGCCATAGCGCTCCAAGCCCCACAAGGTGGCCTGCAAGGGGCTTGGGTTGTCGTTGTCTGTGGCATGGAAGTGCAAGGCATAAGCAAAAAAGCTCAAGGGCCTTTGGGCAGCAATTTGGGGGTCGAGTTGGCGCACCGCGCCGGCAGCGGCATTGCGCGGATTGACAAAGGTTTTCTCGTTTTTGGCGCCAGCAGCTATTTTTTGGCGCTGGCGCTCGTTGAGCGCTTCGAAATCGTCGCGCCGCATATAGATTTCGCCGCGCACCTCCAAGTCGGGCGGCGCATGGGCGGGCAGGCGCAAGGGGATTTGACCAATGGTGCGGATGTTGTGGGTCACATCCTCGCCCCAAGCGCCATCGCCCCGGGTGGCGGCTTGGACCAGCACATGCTGGGCGTAGCGCAGGCTGATGGCCAAGCCGTCAAATTTCAGCTCGGCCACGTAGGCCAACGGCGGATCGGTTTCACTGCATTGGAGTTGCTTGCGCACCCGTTGATCAAACAGGCGCGCCCCTTGCTCGCTGATGTCGGTCTCGGTTTGGATGCTGAGCATGGGCACTTTGTGCTCGACGCTGGCAAAGGCCGCTACAGGTGCGCCGCCCACGCGTTGGGTGGGCGAGTCGGCCGAGCGCCATTCTGGGTGGGCTTGTTCCAAGCTTTGCAACTCACGAAACAAGCGGTCGTATTCGACATCGGGAAGGGTGGGTGCGTCCAGCACGTAATACAAATGGCCATGGTGGCGCAGTTGTTCGCTCAACTCCGCAATGCGCGCGGCCGCTGGCGCGACAGGTGGCTGATCAGGTGTTGGGCTCAGCGCATCCATGGCGTGTGGTCATGGGCCTTTGAAAAACCGGGCATCAATTGAAGAGTCGGCGGGCCTGGGGTGAGCCTGCTGAGAGGTCCCGCGCATCCAACGTGTTGTAGAGGGTGCGCAAATCGGTGTCAATGGCCCGCAATGCGGCGTCGGCCAGGGCTTGACCGTTGTCGTCGGTGATGGTGCCGTCCATGGCTTTGGCAAGTTCGCGTGCTGCATGGCACAACCTGCCAAAGGGCTCCTCGGTGCGCGACACATGGGGCACGTCCAAGCTGAGGTTGATTTCGCGCACGGCCGATTGGGCCGGGTCTTCGGCCATGGCGGCCTGGGGGTCAAAGGACAAAACCACAATCGGTGCCTGGCCAACCACCGGCGCTGGCAAAACCATGCGACCCGGAATCACGCCTGGCACAAAGCCCAAGCGGGATGCGTTTTGTTGCACATAGCCCGGGCTCCAGGCGGCCCGCATGGCGCGCAAGGTGAAGCTGAGTTGGGCATCGTGGCTGCTGGCAAATTGATCGAGCTCGCGCGCGCGGGCCACCACTTCCAGCATGTCGGCAAACTCGACTTGGGCGTTGAGGGCGTCGGCAAATGTTTGCGCCTTCATCACAAACTCAGAGTATTCAATCTCGTTCAAGGCCCCCGTGCGGTTAGCCAATTGCATGCCCGCTTGGAAGGCGCTGTAGCGCTGCCCCAAGCGCAAGGGCATCCATGCGCCCGATTGCATGTTCAGGCCTTCCATGGCAAAAAACTTGCTGCCCACGCGTGCGCTGGTGGGGGCCACCGCCAAGGCAGC
>CAMDJU010000175.1 GCA_945900695.1 Bordetella parapertussis
AATTGCGGCCCAGGTGCTCGACACCTGGAAGTCGCCAATGTGGTGCGCCATGAAAGAGGCACGGGGTGAAAACAAGGTGATGTCGCTGCCGCGCTCTTTCATCAGCTTGAGTTGATTGGTCTCGATGCTGTGGCGCAAATCGTCATCGCTGATTTTCAGATCTGCCGCTTTGGGCATTTTGGCGGGGTCTTGGATGCCCGCGATTTGCTGGTTGCGCCAATCGTCCAGCGCTTTGGGCGCGGTCGTGTAGTGGCCGTGGCAGTCGATGATGAGAGACATGGTTTTCCTCAGTGATGGAACAAGAAATAAAAAATCAAACCCAGTGCATGCCGTGCCGGCGCTTGATCGGCTCAACTTCGGCACTGGCCAAAAAATCCATCCAAGCGCGCACCGCAGGTGCACGCTGGGCATCCGCTGCCGCTGCCACACCCATGCCAGTCGAGAACACACTGATATAGGCCACGTCAGGCGACAACTCGCCCAACAGCGTGATGCCGGGCAAAGCCAAGAGTTCGCTGAGTTGCTGAAAGCCCAAACTGGCCTCGCCTCGGGCCAATAAAGCCCCCACGGGCACACCCGGCGGGGCCTGCACACAGCGGCCTTGCATGGCGGCGGTGATGCCCCATTGGTCAAATAACTTTTCCAAATACACGCCACTGGGCCCCGTGGAATACGCCACTTTGGTGGCCGCCAACACGGCGGCCTTGAGCGCCTGTGCACTGCCAATATCTGGGCGTGGTGCGCCTTGGGGCACGGCCACGGCCACGGGTGAACGCACCCAGTCCACACGCGAACCCGCCACCAGTTGGCCAGATGCGATCAAGCGGTCGATGGCGTCATTGGCCAAGATGACCGCATCAAACACCTCTCCGGCTTGAACTCGGCGTGCTGCATCCACGCCACCCACGGCCTGCACCTGCCAAAGCATGCCGCTTTGTGCTTGGTAAGCCTGGGTCAAATCGGCCAACACAGCTTGGGTGGCTTTGGAGGAAATGGCGGTGAAGGTTTGGGGGGTGGCAAGCTGCGACATCCCTCCATTGTGGAGCTTCGCAGGCCGCACAGACGCATCACAGTGCCACTACCTGATATTCGTTTTTTGAATATCAGATAATTGGTTATATCTAAATTAAAGACATGGACCTCCAACAACTGAAATCTTTTGTGGCTGTGGCCGAGCAAGCCAGCTTTACCCGGGGCGCCCAGGTGCTCGGCTTGGCCCAGCCCGCCTTGAGCCGCCACATCCGCAGCTTAGAGGTGGAGTTGCGCCAAACTTTGCTGACACGCAATGGGCGTGGGGCGGTCACCACCGATGCGGGCAAGCTGTTGCTCGAACACGCCCGAGGCATCTTGCACCAAGTCGCCCGTGCCCATGAAGACTTGGACCAACTGCGCGGGGGCATGAGTGGCCGCGTGGCCCTGGGTTTACCGCCCAGTGTGGCCCGGGTGCTCACCGTGCCGCTGACCCGCGCCTTTCGCGCCGAATTGCCCCATGCGCAACTGAGCATCCGGGAAGGACTTTCGGCCGATTTGGCCGAGAGTTTGCTCAATGGCCGGCTGGATATTGCGGTGCTCTATAACGCCCAAGCCACCGAGGGCTTGCAGCGCCAAGCCCTGATTGACGAGGAGTTGGTGCTGGTGCAGACGCGACCACCCGGGCTGGTCGAGGAGCCGCCCCCCGCGCCCATGGCCTGGCGCGAGGTCGCCGACTTGGCCCTGGTCACGCCCAGCCGACCCAATGCCATCCGCATGCACCTGGAGGCTGAGATGGCGCGGCATGACTGTCAACCCAAAGTAGTGTTGGAGATCGACGGGGTATCGGCCATCTTGGACCTGGTGGCCGACGGCGTGGGCAATGCATTGCTCAGCCGACAAGCGGTGGCCCGGTCGACCAAACCCTCGGCCTACCAATTGCGCCAAATAGGCTCCCCGCCATTCACCATCGCTTTGTCGCTGGTGAGCAGCAACAGGCGGGCCACCACCCCCACCCAACAACACACAGCCGCTTTGGTTGGCCACATGGTGCGGACCCATTTGGGCCGACTTTGACAAAAACCAACTTGGAAGAAAGTGTCAGATATTTGAGGGGGCGTCAGTTTTGTCTGAGACAAACTGATAAAATGATGTATGCTGATGCACGCTATAAATCACAAAAAAGTAAATTTCCCTTGGGAGAACGATATCAATTACTACCTCAATTTCGTCAATTTGGTTCGCGCTTTGGCCGATCAGGAAGCCATCCCCGACCTGGACGCCAGCTCCAAGCAACTGCTGGACGAGATTGCGCTGTTCCAACTGCGCGAAAAAGCCATGACCGTGACCGAATTGATGAACTTGGCCCACATCGCCTCTCCCGCCACCTTGCACCGCAAATTCACCCAATTGCTCGAGCTGGGCTTGGTTGACGCGGTGTTCAAAGACCGCAACCGGCGCACGAAATATGTGTTGCTGACCGCCAATGGGCAGGCGTATTACAAATCCATTGAACGGGCTTTTGAACAAGCCCAAAAATCCCCAGGCTGAAGCGCAGCCCTGAGGGCTGCTCAGAACCCCCAGACCGCACCGGGCTGCCACAAAGCCAATACCGCACCGGCCAAGGCCAGTGAGGGGCCCAGCGGGATTTGCTGGTCTTTTTGGTATTGGCCACGCCACATCAAAACAGCGGCGAACAACAAGCCCAGCAGCGAAGCCCCCAAGACCAACCACGGCAAGGCTTGCCAACCCAGCCAAGCGCCCAAAGCAGCGAGCAATTTAAAGTCGCCTCCACCCAAGCCGTGCTTGCCCGTGAGGCGCAAAAACACCTGGTAAACCAACCACAAACTGAGGTAGCCAGCCACTGCGCCCCACAGGGCCTCGGACAAGGGCAGGCCGGACCACCCCAACTGAGCGGCGATCAAACCCGCCCACATCAAAGGCAGTGTGAGCGCATCGGGCAAGAGCATGGTATCGGCATCGATCAAAGCCAAGGCCAGCAAGGTGGTGAAAAAGCCCGCCCAAGCCAGTGCCGTGAAGCTGCTACCCCAATGCCAGGCACACAGGCCCCAGGCCAGCCCGACAACCACCTCCACCGTCGGGTAACGCGCCGAAATCGGCTCCGCACAGTGCCCACAACGGCCGCGCAACCACAGGAAGCTCAGCACCGGCACCAAATCACGCCAACCCAGTGGGGTCAGGCAATGCGGGCAATGCGATCGCGGCGTGGCCAGGTTGAACACGGGTTGCGCGCCGGCGGTTTGACCCGCGCTGGCCACGTGCCATTCGTGCTCGAGCATGCGTGGCAAGCGCCACACCACCACATTCAGAAAGCTGCCGAATTGCAAACCTATCAAGGCCGCCGCAGCGATGCTGAAAAGGCTGTCGATGGGCATGGGATGGTCAACGAGATGTTTCAGGCGCGTGGCTTGGCCGTGTTCACGGCAATCAACCGGTCGGCATAGTCTTGCCAAACGGGTTTGGCGGGCAAGCCGTGGAATACACCTTGTGCGGCCAAGCCCGCCACCCAATCTTGTTTGGTGGCGATGGCCGCTGCCATGGTGGGTGCCACACCCGTTTCTTGCACCGTCACGGCCGACTCGCGCATTTCTTCGGCGCGGCGCTTGCCGTGCTGAACCACCCGGCTGAAAAAGTAAGCCCCCTGTTTTTCCCAATCAATGGTGGGAAAGGTCTCGGCCATGGTGGCCAGCATTTGCCCCTCCACGCCATGCTGGCGGGCGGTGGTGTAACTCTCCACCACCAAGGCCTCCAAGCCCTTGATCATGATGCTGCGGCACATCTTGATGGCACTGGCCACGCCCACGGTATCGGCGGCGATCTGAGCGTCACACCCCCAAGCGAGCAAATGGGGCAACAGGTCTTGGGCGTGGGCGCCACCCAGCAGCATGGGGGTGCGGATGCCGTGGGGTGGCACCGAGGTCATCACACCGGCCTCAACATAGCGCCCGCCGGCCGCATTGATCACATCGCTGCAATGCTGCTTGGTGGCTGGCGAAGCCGAGTTCAGGTCCAGAAAAAAAGCACCCGGGCGAATGTGCGGGGCCACGGCTTGGGCCACTGCGTGCGCATTCGAGGCGGTCACTGCGGACACCACCAAGTCAACTTGCTGCGCCAACTCCTCGGCCGAGGTGCATGGCTGCACGGCATTTTGTTGGGCATGCTCGAGCATCAACGGGCCGCGAAGCGGGTCGGCAAAGCCCAGGTCCCAAGTACCGGTCCACGACACATGGGGTTTGAACCCCAGGGCAAAGGTTTTGCCCACCTCACCGTAACCCACCACCCCCCAACGTGCGATGCCCATCTTCAGCCCCTTGTGGCGGTCATTGTTTTTCGATTTTTGCGCGGGCAATCACCTCGGCCCAACGGCGAATGTCGCCGTTCAGGATATCTGCCGCACCTTCGGGCGTGCTGCCCTGGGCGATCACGTTGAGGTCGCTCAAACGCTTTTTCACATCGGGCGCATTGAGAATGGTTTGGATCTCTCGGTTGAGTTTGAGCACCACCTCGCGCGGGGTTTTGGCGGGCACGGCCAAGCCGTTCCAAGACGCCACATTGAAGTTGCCCAAGGCACCACCCGTTTCACGCAACACCGGTACCTCGGGCAAGCCTGGAAAGCGCTTGTCGCCCATCAAAGCCAGTGGGCGCAAGGCCTTGGACTGCACCTGGGGCATGAGCGGGCCCAAGATGTCGACCATGGCATCGATTTCGCCGCCGCGCAAAGCATTGATCACGGGGGGCGTGCCGTTGAAGGGCACGATTTGGATGCTCAAGCCCGCAGTGCTGGCAAACAACTCGGCGGCCAGGTTTTGGGTCGTGCCTATTTGCGGCGTGCCCACATTGAGCTTGCCGGGGTTGGCGCGCGCAAAGCTCAGCAAGTCGGCAATGGTTTTGAAGCGCCCCGTCTCGGACACGGCCAACACCAGATCAAAGCTGGCCAATTTGGTCACGGGGGTGAAGTCTTTGATGGTGTCAAAGGGCAAGGCTTTGAACAAAGATGCGCTCACCGCTGTGCCGCTGGAGATCAGCAATATCGTGTGGCCATCGGCCTCGGCGCGCGCCACTTGCTCACCCGCCACCACGCCACCGGCGCTGGGTTTGTTCTCAATCACCACCGACTGACCCAAGGCTTCGCCGAGCTTTTGGCCCACGGTGCGAGCGGTGATATCGGCCGCCCCACCGGCCGCATTGGGCACCACAATTTTGAGGGCTTTGGTGGGGAAGTTTTGCGCCACAGCGCCTGGTGCGAGAACCAGCGAGCTGGCCACCAAACACAGGCCTATGGCTAAATTTCGACGGAGCAAGGACATAGGCAACATGGGTGACTCCAAAAAAACAGCGCTGAAAAACCCCAGCGCACAGGCAATGGGCATGGACTATAACGCGAGCGACTGTGGGGCTCAGACCCGCAAGCCACATCGTCTAACATCTCGCACCTAACAACGGAGTAAGCCCCATGTCCCTGCCTTTCCTGCCCGCCCGCTATGACCACGTGGGAAGTTTTTTACGCCCTGACTATTTGCTCCAAGCCCGTGCCCAAAAGGCCAAGGGCGAGATCAACGCCGAGCAACTGCGCGCCGTCGAAGACAAAGCCATCACCGAGATCGTGCGCTTTCAAGAGAGCGTGGGCCTCAAAGCCATCACCGATGGCGAGTTTCGCCGCACCTACTTTCACATCGACTTTTTGGACCAATTGGGTGGCGTGAAAACCGATATTCCGGTGACCATCAGAAAACCCGATGGCAGCGAAGAGTTGGCCCCACCGGCCATCCGCGTGATCGACAAGGTCACCCATGTGCGCGACATCCAA
>CAMDJU010000176.1 GCA_945900695.1 Bordetella parapertussis
GTGGTTGCGACAAAACCGTACCTGCGCAGTTGATGGGTGCTGCCTCCGCGGGATTGCCCGCCATCCAACTCATCACCGGCTCCATGCTGACCGGCTCGCACCGGGGCACGCGCGTGGGTGCCTGCACCGATTGCCGCCGCTACTGGGCAAAATTTCGCGCCAACACCATTGACAGCGCCGAGAAGGACGAGGTCAACCAGCAGTTGGTGCCCAGCGTGGGCACCTGCTCGGTCATGGGCACGGCCAGCACCATGGCTTGCATTGCCGAAGCCTTGGGGCTGACCGTGCCGGGTGGTGCATCGCCCCCGGCCGTGACCGCTGAGCGCATGCGCATTGCCGAAGAAACCGGCGCGCGTGCCGTGCAAATGGCCATCGATGGCTTGACCATTGACCGCATCTTGACCCCCGATGCCTTTGAAAACGCATGGCGGGTGTTGTTGGCGATTGGGGGGTCGACCAATGGCATCGTGCATCTGGCCGCTTTGGCCGGTCGCGTGGGCCTGGACCTGGACCTGGCCGCCTTGGACCGCATGGGGCGCAACACACCGGTGCTGCTGGACCTCAAACCCTCGGGCCAGCACTATATGGAGGACTTCCACCATGCCGGTGGCATGGCCACTTTATTGCATGCGCTCAAACCTTTGCTCAAACTCAATGCCCTCACCGTGAATGGCTGCACCTTGGGCGAGAACATCGAAGCCGCAGGCCCGCCGCATGTGCAATCCGTGGTGCGCCCCATGGATCAACCGATTTACCCCCAAGGTGGCATTGCCGTGCTGCAAGGCAACCTGGCCCCTGGCGGGGCCATCATCAAACAATCGGCCGCCGACCCGGGCTTGATGGAGCACGAGGGCCGCGCCGTGGTGTTTGAAAACAGCGAAGACCTGGCCTTGCGCATTGACCGCGACGACTTGGATGTGCATGCCGACGACATCCTGGTGCTCAAAAACATTGGCCCCAAGGGTGCGCCCGGTATGCCCGAAGCGGGTTACATGCCCATTCCGCAAAAACTGGCCCGCGCCGGCGTCAAGGACATGGTGCGCATCTCTGACGGGCGCATGAGCGGTACCGCCTTTGGCACCATCGTGCTGCATGTCACGCCTGAGTCGGCGATGGACGGCCCCTTGGCCCATGTGCACACGGGCGACCGGATTCGACTCAGCGTGTCGCAGCGCCGCTTGGATTGGTTGGTGTCCGATGAGGTGTTGCAGCAGCGTCGCCAAGCCAAACCAGTGACCACCTCCAGCGCCGCGCGCGGCTACCGGCATTTGTTTTTAAAGCATGTGACGCAAGCCGATCAAGGCGTTGATTTTGATTTTTTGCGCCACCCCGAGCACAAAGGCCGCACACCCACGGGCTGATGCCTGCATCCCATCTGCGGCTGCTTGGGCCAGCAAGGACCTGCAAAACCAAGGGTTTCACCCAGCCCCGCAAGCCCTGGTGCCAGCCCAGGCATTGACCGAGGGCCGCCATAATCCCTGCCTATTCGTCACTCAGCATCGGAACTCCCCATGACACGCATCAACCGTCGCTGTGGCTTGTTGGCCATGGCTGGCCTGTGCGCCACATCGCTGTTTGCCCAAACACCCGACTGGCCCAAAGCCAAGCCCGTGACCCTGTTGGTGGCCTTTGCCGCAGGCTCATCAACCGACACCGTGGCCCGGGCCCTGGCCCAAAAGCTCAGCGAGCTGACAGGCGGCAACTTCATCATTGAGAACAAAGGCGGCGCAGGTGGCAACATCGCAACCACCCAAGTCAAACGTGCTGCGCCTGATGGCTATACGGTGCTGGTGCACAGTGTGGCTTTTGCGGTCAATCCCTCGCTGTATGCCGATGCCGGCTATGACGCTTTGAAAGACTTTGTGCCTTTGGCCCTGGGCCCCAAGACACCCAACATCATCACCGTCAACCCCAGTGTGGCGGCCAAAACCCTGCCCGAACTGGTCGAAGCCGCCAAGAAAACACCCATGAGCTACGCCTCATCGGGCATTGGCACCACCACCCATTTGTCCATGGAGCGGCTGAAAACCGCCGCCAAAGTGGACATCACCCATGTGCCTTACCAACCTGCCGCAGCCATCAATGCCGTGGTGGCGGGGCACACCCCCATGGCCTCCACCTCCATGCCGCCGGCCGTACCGCAAATCAAGGCGGGCAAACTCAAAGCCCTGGCCGTGACCAGCGCCACCCGCTCGCCGCTGCTGCCCGATGTGCCCTCGATCACCGAGTTTGGCTACAAAGAATTTGACGACTACACCTGGTTTGGTTTCATGGCCCCGATGGGCACGCCACCGGCGGTGATCGAGCGCTTCAATGCCGCGCTGAACCGGGCGATGGAGTCGCCCGAGATCACCGAAAAATTCACCCAGCTGGGGCTGGCATCCACCCGCAACACCAGCGCTGAATTTGGCGCTTTTTTGCGCACCGAGGTGCCCAAATGGGCGGCCGTGGTGAAGAGCTCAGGCGCCCAAGCCAATTGATGTGTCAAACCCACCCCAACGCGGCAGGCTTGCGCGCTGGGTGATCCCTGCCTTTGTCCCTGATTCCACTTTTCCCAAAACATGAAACCTCTTCTCTACACCCGCCTCGCTGCCAGTGCAGCCCTGACCCTGGGTCTTTTGATGGGCTGTGCCACCGCCCAAGGCCCAGACTACCAACCCCAGCGCGGCCAAAGCGGCAAAGACGTGATTTGGATTCCCACCTCGCCCGAGTTGGTGACCCGCATGCTCAACATGGCCAAGGTCTCGAGCCAAGACATCGTTTATGACTTGGGGGCCGGTGACGGCATCATTGCCATCACCGCAGCCAAGCAGTTTGGCGCCCGGGCCTACGGCATCGAATACAACCCCCAAATGGCCTTGCATGCGCAAAACAATGCACGCGCCGCCGGTGTGGCCGACAAGGTCAGCATCCGCCAGGGCGACATTTTTGAGGAAAAGTTCGACGAAGCCACCGTGGTCACCATGTACCTGTTGCCCCACCTCAACTTGAAGCTGCGTCCGACCCTGCTCAAAATGAAGCCGGGCACCCGCATCCTCTCGCATGCCTTTGACATGAACGAATGGGAGGCCGACGAAAAAGTCAGCCATGAATACGCCCATGCCTTCATGTGGGTGGTGCCCAGCCCCGTGGAGGGGACATGGACACTCCAAGAAGTCGACAGCAAAGCCCAGGTTCAGTTGGATATTCAGCAAAGCTTTCAACGCATCGGTGGCAGCATCACCGAGCGCGGGCGCAAAACCCCTTTGCTGGGGGCGCAATTGCGCGGTGACAAGATCGCTTTCCAGTACATGGGGGCCGATCAGAAACTGCGCAGTATCACCGCCCAAGTCAATGGCAACCGCATGAATGGCGTCACCTCTTTGCAAGGCGGCCAACTGCCGATTGAGGCCATTCGCCGCTGATCACCTGTGTGCGCGCCAGCCGCGCTGAACCGAGACGACGATGAGCCACCCCACAGACACCCACACCCAACCCCAACACCTGCTGAGCCCCTTGGGGGCGGTCGCCCTGATCGTCGGCATTGTGATTGGTGCCGGCATTTTCAAAACCCCAGCCATGGTGGCCGGCATCACCGGTGATGTCGGCTGGGTGGTGGCCATTTGGCTGATCGGTGCGCTGATCTCAATGATGGGGGCCCTGTGCTATGCCGAGCTGTGCACCGCCTACCCGCATGCGGGCGGTGACTATCATTTTTTGCACCGCGCCTTTGGCCGCCATGTGTCGTTTTTATACGCCTGGGCACGCGCCACGGTGATCAACACCGGCTCCATCGCTTTGCTGGCCTTTGTGTTTGGTGACTATTTCAGCCAAGTGTGGTCTTGGGGAGAGCACGGCAACGCTTATTGGGCTTTTGCCATTGTGCTGGCGCTGACCGCCATCAACATCTTGGGGGTGAATGCATCGGCGCGTGTGCAAATGGTGCTCACGGCTGTTGAAGTGCTGGGTTTGGTCGCGGTGGTGGTGGCCGGCTTTGCCCTTCCATCCGCAACCGCCGCCGCACCCGCGGCTTTTTCCAGCACCCCACCCTTGGCCATGATGGGCCTGGCCCTGGTGTTTGTGCTGCTCACCTTTGGTGGCTGGAACGAGGCGGCCTATGTGTCGGCAGAGCTCAAAGGCGGCAGCCGCACCATGGTGCGCGTCATCGTGGTCAGCATGGTGGCCCTCTCCCTCATTTACCTGTTGGTCAACCTGGCTTTGCTGCATGGCCTGGGCCTGAAAGGTCTGGCCGAAAGCAAAACCGCTGCCTCAGACTTGTTGGGCCTGGCCTTTGGTCCCTGGGCCCAAAAGGCTTTGGGTTTGTTTGTCGCCATTGCCGCTTTGACCAGCATCAACGCCACCATGGTGGTGGGAGCGCGCACCAGTTTTGCCTTGGGGCGCGATTGGCGCAGCTTGGGCGCGCTGGGTCAATGGCAAAGCCACACCGGCAGCCCGACCCGGGCCTATCTGTTCCAAGCGGTCATCAGCATCGCCTTGATTGCTTTGGGCACCCAAGAGACCGATGGGTTTTCGGCCATGGTGGAGTTCACCGCACCGGTGTTTTGGGGCTTTTTGTGCCTGGTGGGTTTGTCACTGTTTTGGTTGCGCTGGCGCGACCCCAGCACACCACGGCCCTTCAAAGTCCCCTTGTACCCCCTGACCCCAGCGGTGTTTTCCCTGGCCTGTGCTTATCTGACCTACTCCAGCATTGGCTACGCCATCAGCCAAAACGCCATCCATGTGGCTTTGTTGTTATTGCTCAGCGGTGTGGCTGCCTTGGTTGTCTTGCATTGGCGCGAAAAACAAATCAACGCCGATTGAGCGGTCCCGGGCGCGGGCCTGGGCCGCGCACCCTCACTGTTTTTGCGCCGTCAAAGGCACAGACGCACTGATCACCTGCTGCTGGGCTTGCAAGCGGCCTGCATCCACCGTGCCGGTGACCTTGGCCACGCTGCCGTCCCCGCGCTGGTATTCAAAGCTGAATTCAGAGCCACGCAAACGGCCTTTTTCGACCTTGTGGGTGGTGCCTTGCAAGTTCAGGCTGCCATTGAACATTTGGTCTTTTTGCTCCAAACGCAATTGACCGGTTTGACCGCCCAATTTCACCGACCATTGGCCTTCGATGCGTGCCGGAATGATCCAAAAATAACCACGCCCACGATCAGTGTCGATGTTTTCGTCGGGGGTCCAATCGTCCATGTTGAAGGAGTTGGACACCACCCGGGTGCCGGGCTTCATTTTTTGCAGAATGGGTTTCAGGCGCAAATTGAGTTGCGGCAGCAGGTACAAGGTAACCACGGTGGCGGATGAAAAGTCTTCCACAAAAATATCGCCGCGGATGATGCGCACCTTGTCCTTGAGGCCGGCACGCTCCACGTTGCGCTGGGCCAAGGCCGCCATCTCGGGGTTGTATTCAATGCCCACGGAACGCGCGCCGTGGTTCAAGGCAGCGGCGATGGCAATCTTGCCGTCACCCGCGCCCAAGTCATACACCAAATCTTTGTCGGTGACCTGCGCGGTGCGCAGCATTTTGTCAATCAACTGATCGGGGGTGGGCACCCAGACCAC
Source organism: Bordetella parapertussis (assembly GCA_945900695.1). Classification (GTDB taxonomy): domain Bacteria; phylum Pseudomonadota; class Gammaproteobacteria; order Burkholderiales; family Burkholderiaceae_C; genus Limnohabitans; species Limnohabitans parapertussis_A. The sequence continues at coordinate 5,548 of CAMDJU010000176.1, forward strand.
GTCTTTGCCCGATTGGCCCACGCTGGGCTTGTATTGGTCGTCGCCCATGGTTTGGGCCGAGGCGCTGAAGGCCAGGCTCAAGCCCAGCAGGGCTGTCGCCCAAAAGTGTTTTCCAACGTGACGCATGTGCTTGCTCCTTGTAGTGGGGGTTGTGAGATCCATCAAAGCGCGCAGTTTAGTGAAAGACCATACCAGTCGCATTGACAAGGGAATCGACCTGGGTCCGCACATGACCCC
>CAMDJU010000177.1 GCA_945900695.1 Bordetella parapertussis
GTCAAAGAGCTGCAAAAAGCCCACTTTGCCATGCGCATGCAAAAAGCCACGCAACAACTCAACAACACTGCTCAGATGCGCGTCACCCGCCGCAGCATTGCGCGGGCCAAAACCATTCTGGCCCAAAAGCAAGCCGCCAAATAAGGATCGACCATGACGGAAATCAAAAAATCCCTCAAGCGCACCTTGATTGGCAAGGTGGTCAGCGATAAACGTGCCAAAACCGTGACCGTGTTGGTAGAGCGCCGCGTCAAGCACGCGCTGTACGGCAAGATCGTGGGCAAGTCGAGCAAATACCATGCGCACGATGAGCAAGGCGAGTACCACATGGGTGATGTGATCGAGATCACCGAAAGCCGCCCCATCTCTAAAACCAAAAGCTGGGTCGCCACCCGTTTGGTCGAGAAAGCGGCTGCGGTTTGAGTTGATCACCCTGGACCCAGCCAGACTTTGAAAAACGACCCACAATAGGGTCGTTTTTCATTGGTACATTCCAATATCTTTATTTCAACCTTGCACAGGAGTTCACCATGATCAAAGTCGGAGACGCCCTCCCCGCCGCCACCCTGATGGAATATTCAGAAGTCGAAGGCAATGGCTGCAGCATTGGCCCCAACCCGGTCGATGTGGTTCAGGCCTCAGCAGGCAAAACCATCGCATTGTTTGCCTTGCCTGGCGCTTTCACCCCCACCTGCTCGGCCAAACATGTGCCAGGCTATGTGACCCATTTCGACGACCTGAAAAGCGCCGGCGTAGACGAAATTTGGTGCGTCAGCGTCAACGACGCGTTTGTGATGGGTGCTTGGGCCCGTGACCTGCACACCGCGGGCAAAGTGCGCATGCTCGGTGATGGCAGCGCTGACTTCACCAAAGCAACCGGCCTGACCTTGGACTTGACCGCACGCGGCATGGGCTTGCGCAGCAACCGCTATTCCATGTTGGTCAAAGACGGCAAGCTCGCGGCTTTGAACGTGGAAGGCCCCGGAAAATTCGAGGTCAGCGACGCTCAAACCCTGCTGGCCCAAGCCAAAGGCTGAACACAGGCCGCGCGCAATGTGACGCCTGATGCAAAAAGCCCCCGCAAGGGGGCTTTTTGCATGTGGGTATGGCTAGGTCTGTCGCTCATGTCAGAGATCAGCCTTGAGGTAGTGTGCGCCGGCAATCGGGTTGTGATAGTAGGGTGGGATTTCCTCAAACCCCAAATCCAAATAGAGCGAACGGGCCGCCTCCATCTCGTCCAAGGTGTCGAGCAGCACATGGCTGTAGCCGGCTTGCCGGGCCAAGTCGAGAGTGTTTGATGCCAACTCCCGCCCCAGGCCAAAGCCGCGAAAGGCGCTGCGCACGTACAAGCGCTTCATCTCGCCGGCGTTGGCGTAGTCGCTGGTGTCCAAGGGGCGCAATGCGCAACAACCAGCCACCAAGCCATCCACCGTGGCCAGCAGCAAGGCGCCGCGCGGCGATGCGTAGTCGCCAGGCAAGGTGGCCAGTTCTTGTTCAAACCCCTGAAAACCCAGATCGATGGACAAAGACTGGGCGTACTCTCTGAAAATAAGGGCAACTTGTGCCAACCACTCAGGCGTTTCGGGGCTGATGATCTCGAAATGTGCCATGAGCCGACATCCTCAAGAGATTGTGGGCATGGGAATATTGACCAGCCACATGACCAGCAACGCACAAGCGATCAGCACCATCAATGCCCGTATGCGCTGAGTGACTCGGTCTTGCGACTCGGTGGCTTGCGTGGTGAAAACTTTGTTGCCGTTGAACATGGATGACACCAAGTTCTCACCAAAACGCCAGCGGTGGAACAGCATGGCCAACAAATGCAAAGCAAACCACGCAAGCAATAGTTTTTTCCCCACCGCCTTGTGGTACCACGTGGCCCAAGTGACCGTGTTGCCAGAAACCGAATGGTTAAAAGGGCCGGTGAAGGAAATTTCATCATCGGCCACCATGCCTGAGGCGATTTGCAGGGTCAGCAACAGGAGGACAGCGCAAACAGACCAAGCACCCAAGGGGTTGTGCCCCAGTTGAGGGCTGTGGGCGCCGTGTTGCATGTTGCGAACATAGGTGAGGGCTGACTTGGGGTGCAAGTCAAACTGTTTGAAACGAGACCAGTGGCCGCCCCAAAAGCCCCAACTCAAACGAAACAGGACCAGGGTCAACACCGCAAAGCCAAAGCGCGCATGCCATGTCATCATGTCGCCCCCCATATTGCCCGTCACGAAAAGACCCCCGACACAAACGACCAAAAGCCAGTGGAACCATCGGGTGGGCAAATCCCAAACGCGCACGGTTGGGGTGGTCTTGGTGGAGGGGTGTGGATGCATGGGGCACAAGATACATTAAAAAAACACACGGGTGTCGCAAAGCAGCAAAGTAGGCACTTTATACTGTCAAGAGATTCCTTTGCATCCCTATTTCAGGAGACACCCATGTTTATCAAACGCAACCTGTTGATCATCGCCGCCGCATTAACCGCCTTGCCTGCACTGGCCCAATTTGCCAAGCCCGAAGATGCCATTAAATACCGCAAGAGCAGTTTTTTTGTGATGGGCCAACACTTTGGGCGCATTGGCGCCATGGCCCAAGGCCGTGTTCCTTTTGACGCCAAAGCGGCTGCCGACAACGCGGCCGTGGTGGAGGTGATGTCCAAACTGCATTGGGCGGCTTTCACCGAAGGCACCGACAAGGGCGAGACGCGCGCCAAGCCGGAAATTTGGAAGGATGCGGCCAAATTCAAAGAGGCGGGTGATAAGTTTCAGGCGGAAGCCACCAAGCTCAGCGCTGCGGCCAAAACCGGCAGTTTGGACAACATCAAAACCGCCTTTGCAGCCACCGGTGGCACTTGCAAAGGCTGCCATGACAACTTCCGCAAAGACTGATTGACGCACACCGCCAGGCTCTTTTGATCAAGGGGCTTGGCGACTCGCTGTGGCTTGGAGGCCAGCCCCCTGCCCCAAGCCTGCATCACTGGGTGCAAAGAACCCTGTGAGGCACGCCACGATCCGCGTCAGCGTCAAATGATGTGCTGTTCTCGCAACCGGGCAATGTCAGCCGGTCCATAACCCAAAACCTCAGTGAGCACCGCATCGGTATGCTGTCCCAACAGGGGTGGCGGGTGATCATGCCGCACGGGTGTGCGGCTGAGTTTGAGGGGGCTGGCGACCAAATTGATCGGACCACCCAAGGGATGTTGCCAGTTTGACACCATGCCACGGGCTTGGACATGGGGATCGTCAAAAACCTCGGCCAAATTATTGATGGCCCCACATGGCACTTTGGCAGCCTCCAAAGCGCCCAGCCAATCTGCTTTGCTACGGGCCTTCATGGCGGCGGACAAAATGGGCACCAACACATCGCGGTGACGCACCCGGCCTTGGTTGGTGGCGTATTGGGGGTCCAAGGGCAAATGGTCCAAACCCGCCACGGCACAAAACTTCACAAACTGGCTGTCGTTGCCCACTGCCAAAATCAAATGGTCTTTTTCACCCGTCTCTGACGGAGCGGTTTCAAACACCTGGTAAGGCACGATGTTTTGGTGTGCATTGCCAGCGCGGCCAGGTACCTTGCCGGTTTTTTGGCCCGCGACCAAAAAGTTGGCGCCCAAATTGGCCAGCATGGCCACCTGGGTGTCCAGCAAAGCCATGTCAAGATGTTGGCCGATTCCGGTTTTTTCAGCATGGCGCAGTGCCGCCAAAATGCCCACGCTGGCGTACATGCCAGTGAACAAGTCGGCCACCGCCACACCCACTTTCTGCGGGCCGCCACCGAGATCGTCGCGTTCACCAGTCACGCTCATCAGGCCGCCCATGCCTTGCACAGCGTAGTCATAACCAGCGCGGTCGCTGTAAGGGCCCGTCTGGCCAAAGCCAGTCACGCTGCAATAAACCAAGCGGGGGTTGAGCGCCAACAGGCTGGGCGCATCCAGCCCATAGCGGGCCATGTCGCCGACCTTGAAGTTCTCGATGAAGACGTCGCAATGGGTCACCAACTCGCGCATCAAAGCCTGGCCTTGGGGTTTGGCTATGTCGCAAGTGATGGAGCGCTTGTTGCGGTTGGTGCTCAGGTAGTAGGCGGCATCGGTTGTGTCCTTGCCCTGGGCGTCGGACAAGAAGGGTGGGCCCCAGCCGCGGGTGTCGTCACCCAAGCCAGGCTTTTCAACCTTGATGACATCGGCACCCAGGTCGGCCAAGGTCTGGGTGCACCAAGGCCCAGCCAGCACACGGGAGAGATCAAGAATGCGGATGCCGTCCAAAGAATTCATGGCCGAATTGTGTACCAGAAAAGACCTGGACACGTGGCTTAGACAAGGCGGGACAAGCGCCCGGGCTGGGCAGGGATAATCCAGCCCATGTTGAACCCCCGCCCCGTCGCCTGGGCCTTGATCGTTGGCCTGTGTGCCGGATTCGCCAGTTGCAGCCCAGCGCTGAATTGGCGCGAGGTGCGCCATGCATCTGCGCCCGTGCGGGTGCTGATGCCGTGCAAGCCAGATGTGGCCGAGCGCAGCATCGCCTTGCGCGAGCAGACCACGGTGTTGTACATGCAGGCTTGTTCTGCGCAGGGCAAGGACTTTAGTTTTGCGGCACTGTCTTTGCCCTCCGGGTGGCAGGCATCCGAGGCCATTCAGGCTTGGCAGCAGGCCAGTTTGGCCAGTTGGGGTGCCCGTGCAGACGCTGTGGAGGAGCGCACGGTGGCCGTGCGAGCGGTTGGCGCCAATGGCATTTCTTCAAGTTGGGCTGTGCAAGCCCCCACCCGACAAGTGCGCAGCTTGTGGTTTGCCCATGGTGGATGGGTTTATCAAACCGCGGTCTATGCCCCCATGCAAGACCGCACCGTGGAGGCAGCGGCTGACACTTACTTTTCGGGGATCACACCGCCATGAGCACAAACTTGTCGAGATCCTTGGCGATAAGGGTATTCATTTGTTTTGCCTTTACCTATTATTTATCGGCCTTGGTGCGTGCCATCACCGCCACGTTGTCGCCCACCTTGATCCCTGAGTTTGGCTTGCAATCAAGCGACCTGGGTTTGCTGGCCGGCGGTTACTTTTTGGGCTTCTCCCTCATGCAATTGCCCATGGGCAATTGGCTCGACCGCCATGGTCCCAACAAAGTGATCTTGTCTTTTTTGGTCGCAGCGGTATTGGGCTGTGTGGCGTTTGCTTGTGCCGATAGCTTCACCGGTTTATTTTTGGCCCGCATCCTCACCGGCGTGGGCGTGTCTTGTTGCCTGATGGCGCCGTTGACCGCGTACCGGCGCTGGTTTGACGCCCCCACCCAAATGCGCGCGAACTCATGGATGCTGATGACCGGCTCATTGGGCATGTTGTCCTCTACCTTGCCGGTGCAATGGCTGGTCCCCTTGGTGGGCTGGCGGATTTTGTTTTGGGCCATGGCAGGCATGGTGTTGTTGTCGATGGTGTTCATCCTGTGGTGGGTGCCCAAATGGCAAGCCAGCCCTGCAGCACCCAACCACCAAGAAACACAAGACCCTTGGTGGCGCGCCTATGTGCAGGTTTGGCAACACCCTTATTTTCGACGCATGTCGCCATTGGGTTTTTTCAGCTACGGGGGCTTGGTTGCCATGCAAACCCTGTGGGCGGGGCCGTGGCTGACCAAAGTCTCGGGGTACACCGCCTGGGAGGCGGCAACCGGTTTGTTTTGGATCAATGTCAGCATGCTGCTGGCTTTTTGGGGCTGGGGCATGGTCAACCCCTGGCTCACCCGCCACGGCTACACCGCCAACCGACTCATCGGCTGGGG
>CAMDJU010000178.1 GCA_945900695.1 Bordetella parapertussis
ACCTGTTGGTCGCCGACGCGAATGTCCCCTGTGATGCGGGTCGTTTTTCCAGCGTGCAGACCCAGTAGGCTGCGCAAGGTGACGCTTTTGCCCGAGCCCGACTCACCAATCAAGGCCACCACCTCGCCGCGCTGAACACGCAAATCCACGCCGCTGACCGCTTGCACAGGGTTTTTACCCCCGGTAAAGGTCACATGGAGTTGCTTGACCTCCACAAAATAATCTTGGGATGGAGCCGTTGTCATGCCACCTCCTGTGCGGCTGCGCCCGATGGGTGAGCCGGTGCCAGGCTATGGGCGCTGCCCGCCACATGCATCCAGCACGCTACCTGCTGACCGTGAGCAGTGTCGGCCAGCACCGGCATGTTTTGGCTGCAAATGGCTTGGGCATGGACACAGCGCGGGTGAAAGCGGCAGCCCGTGGGCGGATTGATGGGATTGGGCGGATCACCGGCCAAGGGCGGCTTTTCGGTACGCCGGTCGGGGTCCAAGGTGGGGATGGATGACAACAAAGCTTGGGTGTAGGGGTGCGCCGGATTATTGAACAAGGTTTCGCTGTCGCCGATCTCTACGACTTGGCCCAAGTACATCACCAACACCCGATCGCTCATGTACCGCACCACGTTCAAGTCGTGGCTGATGAACACATAGGTCAGGCCAAAGTCCTCTTTCAAATCCAACAACAAATTAAGCACCTGGGCTTCCACCGACTTGTCCAAGGCCGACACCGCCTCATCCAAGATGATCAAGCGCGACTGCAAGGCCAGGGCGCGGGCGATGTTCACGCGCTGGCGTTGACCGCCCGAGAGTTCGTGCGGATAGCGCTCGGCAAAACGCTCGGGCGCCAAGCCCACCCGAGCCAGCAAGTCGCGGGCGCGCGCCACCGCCTCGCTCTGGGGCACACCATGCACCATGGGTGCAAAAGCAATCGAGTCTTCAATGGTCAGGCGCGGGTTCAAAGAGGCATAACTGTCTTGGAACACCATTTGGGTTTGCCGCCGATAGGCTTTCAAGGGCAAGGCCGAGCCACCCACGGTCTGGGCATCAAAAATCAGCTCACCGTGGTCTTGAATGATCAATTGCATGAGCAAGCGCGCAGTGGTGGATTTTCCGCAACCGGACTCGCCCACGACGCCCAGAGTCTCGCCTTTGAAGACCTCAAAATCCACGCCATCGACGGCACGCACGACGCCACCGCCTTTGCCGAACACGTCTTTTTTCAGCGGGAAGTGTTTGACCAAGCCACGCACACTGAGCATGGGCTGAGCTGGGCCGCCCAAGTCGTTGGGGGTTAAGGGCATAGCGCACTCACTGTTTAATCTCCATGGCCGAGCGCAAACCGTCGGCTAATAAATTGAAGGCAATGGAGGTGATGAAAATCATCGCTCCGGGCAAAGCCGCGATCCAAGGCTGTGTGTAAATTGCAGTGCGCAAGGTGTTTAGCATCAGGCCCCACTCGGGCTCGGGAGGCTTAACGCCAAGGCCCAAAAAGCTAAGGCCAGAGGCCAAAATCATGGCCACCGCGATCAAACTGGTGGCGTACACAAACACAGGCCCAAGCACATTTCCCAACACGTGCACCCGAACGATGGTGAAGGCTCCCGCCCCCGAGGCGCGGGCGGCATCAACAAAATCTCGCCCGCGTATTTGAGTGGTCACGCTCTCGGCCACACGGGCAATCGGTGGAATGAAAACAATGGTCAAAGAAATCAGCGAATTGGTGATGCCTGCGCCTAAGGTGCCTGACAAAGCGATGGCCAGTAGAACTGAGGGAAACGCATAAAACACATCGATGGTGCGCATCATGCTGGTGTTGACCCAACCACCGGCGTAACCAGCGGTGATGCCAATGACTGAGCCGATGACAAAAGCGCAAATCACTGGGGTTATGCCAATGAACAAAGACAAGCGCGTGCCAACGATCAAGCGGCTCAGCATATCTCGCCCCAACTCATCTGTGCCCAAGGGATGTCCCGCAAAACCAATCGGTTTAAGCCTCTTGAGTATGGACGACTGGTACGGATCCAAGGGCGCCAACCACGGCCCAAAAATAGCCAGCATCAGCAACACCAAGACCACCAAGGCTGCAAATACAGCAATTTTTTGTTGCATGAAACGCCGGCCCACAGTTTGCCAATAACCCGCCGATTTCTGCATGGCGAGCTCGGGCAACTTTTGGGGATCGACAGCAATGTGCATCTTGATTTGGATCTGGTTTTCAGCTGCGCGAAATGCGCGGGTCTAACAGGGTTTGAACAACATCCACGATCAGGTTCAAAACCACGAAAAACATGGCCAATACCAAAATGGTGCCTTGCAACAAAGGCAGGTCGCGCTGAAAAATGGCCGAGTTTAATAAAGAGCCGGTGCCAGGCCAAGAAAAGACGGTCTCGATCAAAATCGAGCCGCCTAATAAATAGCCGAGCTGCAAGCCCATCACAGCCAAAGCGGTGGGAGCGGCATTTTTGACAACGTGCAAGAAAATGCCGAAATCGGTCAGGCCTTTAGCACGCAAACCCACAATGAACTCTTGGGCCAAGATATCACCCACCAAGGCGCGCAAGGTGCGCGAGATAATGCCCATGGGAATCACGCTCATGGTGATGGCAGGTAGAAGCATGTGCTTGAAATGCTCCCAGTCCCAGGCCCAATCGCCCGAGCCTCCAGGGCCAGCTCCACCAGGGGGCAACCACATCAAGATCGATGAAAACACAATGACCAGGACCATGCCCAGCCAATAGTGGGGAACGCTTACCCCCAGCACAGAAGTCAAGGAGGCCAATTTATCAAGCCAGGAATTTTGAAAGTAACCGGCCACAAAGCCAAACAAGCAACCGAACAAAAAACCAATCAAGGTGGCTACCATGGCCAAACGCAAGGTATTGCCCACCGCCTTCATCACCTCGCTGAAGACCGGCCGGTTGCTGGCAATTGAAGTGCCCAAATCGCCCTGCAAGGCACGCCACACCCAACTCACAAACTGCTCAGGGTAAGAGCGGTTGAAACCGTAGAGTTCTTTCAACTTGGCTTGCAACTCAGCCGAAGCGTCAGGGGGCAGGATGGACACCAAGGGGTCGCCCGGCGCTAGGTGAACCAGGGCAAAACACACCAAGGCCACACCCAGCATGATTGGCAACGTGTAGAGCAGGCGTCGCCACAAAAAAACAAGCATCCCATTGCTCCAAGTTGGGCAAACCTTGAGGCACCATGAAGGCCCTTAAGCGATTAAACAAAAGCCGGCGTGGTGTAAGAACCCACACCGGCTGGCCTATGCATCAATCCATCGAAATAGGGGCTAAATCGACAAACCAGCTGCGTGCCTGTACGAGGCCTTTAACCTTGGTGCTGATAGCGCGTGGGCCAACATCGTGAGCAATCCAAACGAAGGGGGCCTCTTCTACGATCCGTGCATGCAGCTTGGACAAAGCTTCGTCGCGCTTTTTGTCATCAAACTGGGTGCGCGCATCGGCAATCAGCTTGTCAAATTCAGGGTTGCCAAAATAGCCCCAATTGTTTGACACCGGCGGAAAGGCACCTGTGCTGGTGAAACGAACCATGCCAAAGAAGGGGTCCATCGCGGCGTAACTCACATTGATGGCATTGGCGCCATTGGCAGATGGGTCCTTTGCACCCTTGCGCCAGTTGGTGAACAAGGTGTTCCACTCGATCACATCGAATTCAACGTCAAAGAAGCACTGTTTGAGGGACTGTTGCACAAACTCGTTCATGGGCAAGGGCTGCATTTGGCCTGAGCCCGATGCGGAAATTTGCACCTTGACCTTGAGCGGCTTGGCTGCAGTGTGGCCAGCTTGGGACATCAAAGTTTTGCCTGCGTTCACATCGTATTTGATGTCGAACTTAGGGTTGCCCCACCAAGGGTGACCTGGGGGCACAGTACCCTTAGGCACGGCCATCATCCCACCCAACAAGGTTTTGATGCCTTCACGGTCGACACACAGGTTGGCCGCTTGACGCACTCTTTTGTCCAACCAGGGCGAGCCATCGGCAAACGACAACTGCCATGGCCATACATGGGGCTGAGCATTGCTTTCAATCTTGAAGCCACGCTGGGTAATTTGGGCTATCGCGTCTGGCGCTGGAGCCTCAATCCAATCTACCTGACCACCAAGCAAAGCGGCGGTGCGAGCATTGGCCTCAGGCATGGGTAACATGACAATGCGGTCGAGCTTGGGCACGCGCTTAGGGTCCCAATACGTTTTATGGGCCACCACTTCCAAGCGCTCACGCGGGACAAAGCGCGCCATCTTGAACGGGCCAGAACCTGATGCATCTGCGGCAAACGCCGTCCAAGCCGCTTTGGACTTGTCTGCAGGGGTAGCGCCTGCGGCAGCATCAAACTTTTTCTTCCAATGAGCAGGCGAGGCCATGAACAAATTGGTCAGGTTCAGGGGCAAAAAAGCATCGGGTTCGCTGGTGGTGAGTTCCACGGTTAAATCGTCAATCTTGCGAGCGCTGCGCAAAGTGGGCATGCGCGAAGCAGTGACACCCACTTGGCTGGCATCAAAGTGCACGGCGTCTTTGTCCAACACCTTTTGCACGTTCCAAACAATCGCATCGGCGTTGACGGCTGAGCCATCGTGAAACTTCACATTGGGGCGCAGTTTGAAGACCCACTTCGTTTTGTCGCTGGCACTCACCGCCCAAGAATTGGCCAAGCCGGGAATCAGCACGCTAGGGGCATTGCTCTTGGACAAGTCCCATTGAGTCAACGCGTCATACATGGGGATGCCAGTAAAACGGTTGCCCTCAAAACCTTGGTCGGGCTGACCCAAGGTGCGGGGAATATCGGCGGCAGTCATGGCAATGCGCAACACTTTTTCTTGCGCCTGCACGGCCAAGGTCATGGCGCTCAAACCCACGCCAATGGCCAAGGTGATGGCCGAAGGTGCAGAGGAACTAAAAATGGGTAGGCTGAACCGTTTCATACAAACTCCGATGGTGGTGATTAAAAATAAGTGGCAAACAGTATTCAGCATATCAAAGAATTGCCAGCGCAATGCCCGAGTAAATACCTAATACATTGGCATGCAATTTGTATGCCTAGGGTTTATATTTAAACTGAATGAGTTTGACAAATACGTCTGCGATCAACGGTTTTTTTCCGGGCTAAAAGTTGCTGCCAACAAATGAACACAAAGCTTCATTTCATTGAATGACCCACCAAAACAGTGCTTCATGCACTTTGTTAGTTCATGACGCGCACAAAAAATTTAAATTAACCCTTCAAATTCGAGCACATTAACGAATGAAGAACTTTTTAATTATCAATCCAAACACCAACGCATTAACTACCGAGCGATTGCAAAACGTTCTCATGCCCCTCATGCCAACGGATGCAAATACATTGTTTACAACTGCAAGCTTTGGTGCAAATTACATTGCATGCGAGGCCAGTTACGCTGTGGCCTCACATGCGTGTTTAGAAGCATGGGCTAGCCAAATCCTGATTAATCCTGAACCCTTTGCAGGCGTTTTAATTGCTTGTTTTGGCGACCCCGCTTTATTTGCTCTGCGTGAGATGTCGGCGGTGCCCGTGACGGGGCTTGCTGAGGCCTCTTTTATCCAAGCAGCACAAATAGGTCCCTTCGCTGTCGTGACGGGTGGCGAGCGTTGGAAACCAATGATCCAAAGACTAGCAGCCAACCTTGGATTTGGAGACCAGTTGCGACACATTGAAACAGTCAGTCCCAGTGGCGCAGAACTACAAGCCAACCCAGA
>CAMDJU010000179.1 GCA_945900695.1 Bordetella parapertussis
GTTTGGCGCCACCTTGGCCCCCACCAGCGCTTGGCAAATTTTGCAAGGCATTGAAACCCTGCCGCTGCGCATGGAGCGCCATTGCCGCAATGCGTTGGCGGTGGCCCGGCATTTGCAAAACCACCCCAAGGTGAGTTGGGTGCACTACCCGGGCTTGCCCGAGCACCCGCAACACGCGTTGGTGAAAAAGCAAATGCGCTGCGTGGATGGCGTGCCAGGCGGATCAGGCCTCTTGGTGTTTGGCGTCAAGGGTGGTTTGCCCGCGGGGGTGCGCTTCATCGAGTCGGCCCGTTTCATGAGCCACCTGGCCAACATTGGCGACACCCGCACCCTGATCATTCACCCGGCATCCACCACCCATCGCCAACTCGACGAGGCGCAGCAAATCAAAGCCGGTGTGTTGCCCGACATGGTGCGCATGTCGGTGGGCTTGGAGCACATTGATGACATCTTGTGGGACATCGATCAATCCTTGGACCAGGCTTGAAGAGAGACCGCAACCATTCAAAAGAGGAGACAACCATGGCATCGATTTACGAACAACACCTGGACAAAAACAACGCCAACCATGTGCCTCTGTCGCCGGTGAGTTTTGTTGAGCGCAGTGCCGAGGTGTATGGCGATTTGCCCGCCGTCATCCACGGCCAGCGCCGCTATACCTGGGCCCAGGTGCGCGAACGCTCGGCCCGGTTGGCCGCGGCTTTGCAAAGTTTGGGTGTGGGTCAGGGGTCTACGGTCAGCGTGATGCTGCACAACACCCCCGAAATGGTCGAGGTGCATTACGCTGTACCCGCACTCAACGCGGTGCTCAATGCTTTGAACACCCGGCTGGATGCCGATCTGATCGCCTGGCAGATGAACCATTGCGAAGCAAAGGTGCTGATCACCGATACCGAGTTTTCGCCCACCATCAGCTTGGCCTTGAAGGCCTTGAACGAGGTGCACGGTCGCCAGGTCACCGTGATCGATGTGAGTGACAGCGAGTTCACTGGCGCGGGTGAGCGCGTGGGCAACTTGCACTACGAAGATTGGTTGGCCGCCCACCCACCTTTGGCGCAGTTGCCAGGCCCGGTTGACGAGTGGGACGCGATCGCGGTGTCGTACACGTCGGGCACCACGGGCGACCCCAAGGGCGTGGTCACCCACCACCGGGGGGCTTACCTGAATGCGGTGTGCAATGCCGCCACATGGACCATGCCGCACTTTCCGCGCTACCTGTGGACCTTGCCGATGTTTCATTGCAATGGTTGGTGTTTTCCGTGGACCGTGGCCATGCTCGGCGGCACCCATGTGTGTTTGCGCAAGGTCGACGCGGCGTCGATTTTGCAAGCCATGCGCGAGCACGGTGTCAACCACTACTGCGCGGCCCCCATCGTGCACAACCTGATCATCCAGGCCGACCCCGCCTTGCGCGAGGGAGTGCCGCGCGGCGTGCGTGGCATGGTGGCGGGTGCGGCCCCACCGGCAGCCATGATCGAGGGCATGGCCCAGATTGGTTTTGACATCACCCATGTCTATGGTTTGACCGAGGTGTATGGCCCAGCAGCCGGTGCGGTCAAGCGCGAGAGCTGGGCCCAGGCCGATGTGTCCGAGCAAGCCCGCCTCAATGGCCGCCAAGGGGTGCGCTACGAGCTGCAAGAGGGCATGACGGTGATGCACCCTGAAACCATGACTGAGATTGCCGCCGATGGCCAGACCATGGGCGAGATCATGTTTCGCGGCAACATCGTGATGAAGGGTTATCTGAAAAACCCCAGCGCCACCCAAAAAGCATTCGAAGGCGGGTGGTTTCACACCGGCGACTTGGCGGTGATGGAGCCAGACCGCTATGTGAAGATCCGCGACCGCAGCAAGGACATCATCATCTCGGGTGGCGAGAACATCAGCTCCTTGGAAGTGGAAGATGCCTTGTACCGCCATCCCGCCGTGATGGCCTGTGCGGTGGTGGCCAAGCCCGATGCCAAGTGGGGCGAAACCCCGTTGGCATTTGTTGAACTCAAGGCCGGCGTCGAGGTCCAGGCCGAAGACTTGGTGGCCCATTGCCGCGGCTTGCTGGCCGGCTACAAAGTGCCCCGTGAGGTGCGCTTTGAGCCCATTCCCAAAACCTCGACCGGCAAAATCCAAAAATTCGTGTTGCGCGAACGCGCCCAATCCACCCAGGCCTTCGACTAAACCTGCATGGGTTAAATTGTTCGCCTCTACTCACCCCCGATCCAAAGGAAGTCCATGTCATTGCCCGTCACCCAGCACAGCGACACATTCGCCACCATTGGCCAACTCATGCCCACCGACATGGCCGCTGTGGCCGCCATGGGCTTTCAAAGCGTGATCAACAACCGCCCCGATGGCGAGGGCGGTCCCGACCAACCCACCAGCGCCTTAATGGCCCAAGCGGCCCAAGCGGCCGGGTTGACATATGCCTATTTGCCCGTGGTGGCCGGCATGATCACCGCCGATCAAGCGCGTGCTTTTGCCCAGTGGTTGGGCGAGCAACCTGGCCCGGTGCTGGCGTTTTGCCGCTCGGGCGCGCGCTCCACCCAATTGCGCGACATGGCCCGCGCTTTCGAATGACCCCTCGGCACAACCCCGGGTTAAACGCTTGATGGGCTGGCTGCGCGGCCCGACGTGGTGGCGCGCTGACCAGCGGCGCCACTGGGCCGGTGATGCGGTGGCTGGTGCGGTGGTGACAGTGTTGGTCATCCCGCAAAGCTTGGCCTACGCCATGTTGGCGGGTCTGCCGCCCACCATGGGTTTGTACGCCAGTGTGTGGCCGGTATTGGCCTATGCATTTTTGGGCAGCAGCCAGGTGCTGGCGGTCGGCCCCGTGGCCGTGACCTCTTTGATGACCGCCAGCGCCTTGTTGCCTTTGGCGGTGGCGGCTTCGCCCGAATATGTGGCTTTGGCCATGGGCTTGGCATTGCTGTCGGGCCTGATGCTCACCTTGGCAGGTGTGTTGCGCTTGGGTTTTTTGGCCTATTTTTTAAGCCAACCTGTGATCAGTGGTTTTGTCTCGGGGGTGGCCATCTTGATCGCCATCGGCCAGTTGCCTGGCATCTTGGGCATCACAGTTGAAGGTCGTGGGGTGGCTCAAACCCTTTTGGGGGTGTGGCAACAAGTGCAGCACATCCATGTGCCCACCGCCGCATTGGGCCTGGGTGCGGTGGCGTTGTTGTGGTGGGCGCGCAGCCACCTGGCCCGTGCCTGGGGCCGCTGGTTCGGCGCCCCAGAGGTTGGGGCGTGGATGGCCCGCATGGCCCCATTGGTGGTGGTTTTGCTGGCCACCCTGATCGTTCTCCTCACCGGTGGTGCGCAAGCGCTGGGTGTGGCGGTGGTGGGGCCCATCGAGCCCGGCCTGCCCCAATGGCAAGGGGTGTTTTTGGACAGCGGGCAATGGCTCTCATTGTGTCTGCCCGCTCTGTTGATTGCCCTGATTGGTTTTGTCGAAAGCGTCTCGCTGGCGCAAGCCTATGCCTTGCAGCGACAGCAGCGTTTGGCACCCAACCGCGAGTTGTTGGGCCTGGGCGTGGCCAATGTGCTCAGCGGCTTCACCGGTGGCTACAGCGTGGCGGGGGGCTTTTCTCGCACCGTGATCAATGCGTCAGCCGGGGCCCAAACGCCCATGGCCAGTGTGGTGGCAGCCTTGTTGATGGCGGGGGTGATGCTGGGTTTTTCGCAGGCGTTTGAGGTTTTGCCCGTGGCGGTTTTGTCGGCGTCTATTTTGGTCTCGGTGTTGACCTTGATCGATGTGCAAACCCTGCGCCAAGCCTGGCGCTATGACACTGCGGACGCATGGAGTTGGTTGGCCACTTTTGCTGGCGTGTTGGTGGCCGGTGTGGAGATCGGCATTGGCATGGGCGTGGTGTTGTCGCTGGGTGTGCTGGTGTGGCGCAGCAGCCGACCGCACATGGCGGTGGTCGGGCGCATTGCAGGCACCGAGCACTTTCGCAACATCGAGCGCCACCGGGTGGAGACCTTGCCCGGTTTGATCGCCTTGCGGGTCGATGAGAGTTTGTTTTTTGCCAATGCAGCGGCACTGGAAGAAAAGGTGGGCGATTTGTTGTCGCAGCACAGCGATACCCGATGCTTGTTGCTGATCTTGTCGGCGGTGAACCGCATCGACACCACCGCTTTGATCATGCTCGACGAGTTGGAGCGCAGCTTGGCCCTCAAAGGGGTGCAGCTGCAGTTGGCCGAGGTCAAAGGCCCGGTGATGGATCGCTTGGGGTCAACCGATTTGGGCCAGCGCTTGGCCAGCCGCATTTACCTCAGCACCAACGAGGCGTTCAACGCCCACCGTTGAAGTCGGCCAAGGCCCGCGCCATGCGGCTGACGAAACCGGGGAAATGCGCCGGGTCGATCCAGCGTACCACCACCACCGCTTGGTGGGCGGGCTCGATCCACACATAGTTGCCCCCGGCACCGAACATGAATTGGCTTGCTGCACTGGCCCCCGGAAAAGCCTCGCCTTGGGGGTTGAGCCAATTGAGCCAGCCGTAAAACGGTGCCAGGGCTTGCGGCTGGCGCATGCGCTCAAGCCAGGCCGTCGGCACCAACGAGCGTTGTTGACCAACGACTGTCCATTGGCCTTGTTGCAGCACCAGTTGGGCAATGCGCGCTTGGTCCGTGGTGCTGATGCGCACCCCGCCCCCCCAATGGCTGCCCCCAGGCACCGAAGCCACGCGCTGTGCGGCCTGGCCTGCGCGGGCGGGCAAGTCCACCCAAGATTGGTCGTATCCCTCCCAGTGAAAGCCTTCGCCGCCGCCGATGGGGTGAAGAATGCTTTGCTCAAACACTTGGGGCAGGGCTTGGCCAAACAAATGCAGCAAGGCCAGCGACAACTGGTTGATGCGCACATCGTTGTATTCCCAATAAGTGCCAGGGGCTTGCAAAGGCCGCGCATCGCCCTTTTGGCCTTGCACGGGTTTGGGGTCAAGCACCAGTTTGCGGTAGCGGTCCACCTGATCGGGAATGCCAAAACAAGTGCCCTCCCATTCGCTGGTTTGGCTCAGCAAATGCGCCCAGGTGATGGGGCGGTTGTGCTCGCTGTCAAAGCCAATGCCAGGCAAGCGGCGCACCACGGGCGCATCGGCGTCGGGCAACAAGCCACGCCCATGGGCCACACCAGCGAGCAAGGCCAAATAGGTTTTGGCCACGCTGAAGGTTTGATCGGCCCGCTCAGGCTCGCCCCAGGACTGGCGCAGTTCACCATCGATCCAAACTTGCCCCGACACCGGCCCACGCGCGTGGACTGGGCCGTGCAAGCGGTTCCAAGGTGGTGGGTCGTCGTGGTGCACGCCATAGCGCAGCGGTTCTGCGTGGGGGTCGCGGGTCCAAGCCACCTCGTGGTCTTGGGCATGGGCAATGGCTTCTTGAAAGTTCGTCATGGTGTGTGCGGCAGTGGGTCCATCGATGGGGAGCAAATGTACAGCCACCGAGGGGCCCCAAGCCATGGGTCAAAATGTCCGATCGACACCCCTCTACCCCCCAGCCAGGTTGCGAGCATGAAAAAATTTTTGGTCATCGTCCCCTTTGCCATGTCCGAAGACAACCGCGAACTTCGCCGCCAGCAATTGGACAGCTTGGCCTTGCCCCCAGGCGTGCAGTTTGAATACCGCTCGGTCAAGGCCGGCCCGGTCAACTATGCCAGCCACCACGACTTTGTGCTGGCCGATGTGTCGATTTTTGAGGCGGG
>CAMDJU010000180.1 GCA_945900695.1 Bordetella parapertussis
TTGCGCCTGAAGGTGGGCCACAGCGACATGGCCAAAAAGAGCGGTTTGTTTGAAAACCGCTGGACGCCGCTGTGGGTGGTGGACTTCCCCATGTTTGAGTTTGACGAAGAGGCTCAGCGCTACACGGCGGTGCATCACCCCTTCACCGCGCCCAAAGACGGGCACGAAGACTGGATGGTCACGGCACCCGAAAAATGCATTGCCAAGGGCTATGACATGGTGCTCAATGGCTGGGAGATTGGTGGCGGCTCAGTGCGCATTCACCGCGCCGACGTGCAGCAAAAGGTGTTTGATGCCTTGAAGATCACCCCCGAAGAGGCTCAACTTAAATTCGGCTTTTTGCTGGACGCCTTGCAGTACGGCGCACCACCCCATGGCGGCATCGCGTTTGGCCTGGACCGCATCATTACCTTGATGACCGGGGCCGAGTCGATCCGCGACGTGATCGCCTTCCCCAAAACCCAACGCGCCCAATGCCTGCTGACCCAAGCGCCATCGCTGGTGGACGAAAAACAGTTGCGTGAATTGCACATCCGCTTGCGCAACCTCGATGCTGTTAAAGAGGCCTGATGCCGGATTGAGCGGGCGGCACGCCGGTCGCGCCTCATCAGAGACGAAGTTGCCCCTGAAACCACCGCTGGCGGTGTTGACAGGTGGCCTGCTCTGCACTTGCGAAGCGCTGAGGGCACCCCATATAAAAGTAAGAGCGCATGCTTGGGGCTGTCCATTGGCCCCTGCACCCACAAGGCTTTGTCATGGTTTTGGCCGCGACCTGTGTTGCAATGTCCGACTTGTCGAAATGTGAAAGGATTCCACCATGAACCACTCTTTCCAAACCCGGTTGCAGCGCATGCTGCTCGCCCTGACCTTGGCCTTTGCAGCCAGTTGGGCTTTGGCCCTGCCCAGCCCCAAAGAGATTGAAGCCGCTGTGGGTGCGGGGCAATTGCCCCAGGCCGAAACCATGCTGCGCGAGGTCTTGCAGGCCAAGCCCCAAAGTGCCAAGGCCCACTATGAGTTGGGCCAGGTGTTGGCGCGCCAAGGCAAATTCTTCGAGGCCCAACAAGCCTTGGACCAGGCCAAAATCTTTGACCCCACGCTCAAATTTGCCTCCAGCCCAGAGGCATTTGTCAAAACCTATGACACTGTGCTTGCCCAAGTGCGCGGTGCGTCCAGCGCCGCCAGCGCGAAGGCGGCTGTGGCGACCCCAGCTGCACCCATGGCCGCCGCTGCCCCTGACAGCCCTGCGCCCAGCGGTGGCTTCAACCTGACGTACGTTTGGATGGTGGCCGCTGGCTTGGTGGTGTTGGGCCTGATTTTGCGCCGCCGCGCAGCTGCCCCTGTTGCGGCCACCCCAGCCGCCACTACTTACGCGGGCATGCCCCCAGCAGGGCAGCCTACGGCTTACTCCGGTGCCACCATGGCCACCGGCGGCATCATTGGCTCTGGCCTAGGCCCAGCGCAAGCCGCTGCGCCTGCACAGCGCGGCTTTGGATCTCAATATGCGCCCCAAGCCCCAGCGCACTACCCGCCAGCTGCTGCACCTGCCGCAGGTGGCATGGGCGCCATGGGTGGCGCGGTCATGGGCGGCGTGGCCGGCTTGGCGGCGGGCTATGCCTTGTCCAAGGCGATGGAGGGCGGCGCCAACCATTCCAACTCTGCGCCTGGCAGCAGCGCGGCCAACCCCTCCAACGACAGCGCGGGATATGTGCCGTTTGACAACGCCAGCCGTCCCGACATGGGTGCGTTTGATGCGGGTGCCGGCGGCGACAGCTGGGACGTGGGCCAGGCCCCCATGGACGACGACGAGTGGTGAAATGCTGGCGCACCCATGTGCACCAACTTCACCCCCACCCGACAAACCGAATGGGCGGCCCAGGCCTTGGGGGTCACTTGGCCCCAGGGGCATCCTGAAGAAGTCTTTCCCGGACAACTGGCACCAGTTGTTCTGCGCAGCCACCGCCAAGAGCGTCTTGCCGCGGGCTTGGCCCGGTTTGGTCTGATACCCACCTGGGCCAAAGACCTGGGGCAAGGGCGCCACACCTACAACGCACGCAGCGAAACCGCCGCCGAAAAGCCCAGTTTTCGCCATGCGTGGCAAGCGCGCCAATATGCCTTGCTGGTGGTCGATCGCTTTTATGAGCCTTGTTACGACACGGGTCGTGCGGTGCGCTGGTCCATCGCTGCCGACAACGGCACTCCCTTGGGGCTGGCTTGTTTGTGGGAGCGTTGGGTCGAGCCCCTCACCGCGCAAACCGTGGCCTCGTTTGCCATGCTCACCGTCAATGCCGATGCCCACCCGGTGTTGAACCGCTTTCACAAACCGGGTGAAGAAAAACGCAGCCCCGTGTTGCTGCCACTGGCCCAGTGGCAGCACTGGTTGTCTGCCACGCCAGAGCAGGCCCAGCAAATGATCGACGCCCTCCAAGCCCCAGATGTCAGCGTGCAAGCCGACCCATTGCCCGCACGCCAGCGCTCAACGGCACCTGCGCATTGATCAGTCGGTGGCAAATTGCTGCGGGTTTTTGCCTTTGAAGGGCGCGTAAAAAGCTTTGATCCGCACCATGTCGGCCTCGATGTCACCGCTGGGTTCAAACACGGGGCCCAGCCCGGTGACTTTTCGGGAATAGTCCAAATAACCCAAGACGATGGGCACTTGGGCGCCGGTGGCAATGTAATAAAAACCGGTTTTCCAATAGCGTGTGTGGCTGCGCGTGCCCTCGGGCGGCACCACCAATTGCACCGGGCCTTGGGCCTCGCTCAGGGCTTGGGCAGAGGCGGCCACCAAGTTGTTGGCCTTGTCGCGTTGCACCGGTATCCCGCCCAGCCACATCATCAGACCGCGAAACGGAAACCTAAAAATCTGCACCTTGCCCATCCAGTAAATGTTCAGGCGCAGGGCAAACGCCACCATCAAGGTGTAGGGCAGGTCCCAGTTGCTGGTGTGGGGCGCGGCGATCAACACACTTTTTTGCCCGTTGGCTGGAAGGTGGCCTTCGATCTTCCAGCCAGTGGCTTTTAAAAAAGCCACGGAAAAACCGCGCAGCAAAGTGTTGACGATGGGGGTTTGAAAGATGGTGCGGTGCATGGGGCTGGAGCCTGGCCAGCCTTGCAAAGCCGACAA
Source organism: Bordetella parapertussis (assembly GCA_945900695.1). Classification (GTDB taxonomy): domain Bacteria; phylum Pseudomonadota; class Gammaproteobacteria; order Burkholderiales; family Burkholderiaceae_C; genus Limnohabitans; species Limnohabitans parapertussis_A. Next base: position 3,122 of record CAMDJU010000180.1, read on the forward strand.
TCCGAAGTTAAGCAATGAAATTGATTATGGTGTTTTCATGTTTGTCAAAAAGGCATTTTTTTGTATTCAGAAATACCTCTCCAAGCGTGCCATCGAAGTACTCGCCTTGCCCAATCGCTGCCCGGGTGCCAGGCTTCGGCCCCTCAGGTGCAAAATGCTCGGGGCCTTGACATGCCCACAGCTTGGTACCCGACTCATCATGACCCCCACTTACAAATTGCCCCAATCCGTGTTGGTGGTCATTCACACCCGCGAGAAGCAGGTGTTGTTGTTGCGGCGTGCCGACATGGGCAGTTGGCAGTCGGTCACCGGCAGCAAAGACCACACGCAGGAAAGCTACGCCCAAACCGCTGTTCGCGAAGTGGCCGAAGAAACGGGTTTGGATGTCAATGCGCCGGGCTGTCTGATGTGGGATTGGGGCTTGGAAAACGTCTACGACATTTACCCCCAATACTGGCCGCGCTACGCCCCTGGCGTTCGGCGCAACACCGAGCATGTGTTTGGCCTTCAAGTGCCAGACAACAGCCCCATTGTGCTCAGCCCCAGCGAGCACACAGAATACCGGTGGTTGCCCTGGCTGCAAGCCGCTGATGAGGTGTTTTCGCCGTCCAATGCCGAAGCCATTTTGATGTTGCCACGCCAAATGGCGCTGCACTGGGGCGCATCTGAGTCGCCTGCGGGTCCCACATGATGGGGCTGAAAACCTTGCGCGTGGCCACGTACAACATCCACAAAGGGGTGCAAGGCCTGGGGCCTGCGCGGCGTTTGGAAATTCACAACCTCGGGCATGCGATTGAGCAGCTCGATGCCGACATCGTGTGTTTGCAAGAGGTGCGCAAGGCGCATCGCTTGGGTCAGCGTCACTTTGCGCATTGGCCCGACATGCCGCAAGCCGATTTTTTGCGCCCCGAGGGTTTTGTGGCCGTTTACCGCACCAATGCGGTCACGCGCCATGGCGAGCATGGCAACGCCTTGCTCACACGCTGGCCGGTGGTGGGCCATCAGCATGAAGACATCTCTGACCACGGCTTGGAGCAGCGGGGTTTGCTGCATGTGCAACTCAGCGTGGACCAGCGTGAGGTGCATGTGATCGTGGTGCACTTGGGCCTGTTGTCGGGGTCGCGCTTGCGCCAAGTGCGGCGTTTGTTTGACTTTGTTGAACGTGAAGTGCCCGCCCATGCCCCCTTGATCGTGGCCGGGGACTTCAACGATTGGGCGCGCCGCTTGGACCGGCCCCTGGCCCAGATGGGCTTGCGCTGTCACCACGGCTTGCCCACGCCCACCTTTCCCGCGCGCATGCCCATGGTCCAACTCGACCGCATTTATGCCCGGGGCTTGCGGCCCGTGAGCAGCCACACCCCGCACGGCGCGATCTGGGCACGCATGTCAGACCACCTGCCATTGACCGCTGAATTTGCCTTCTGAAATGAACCCAGGCCCGACCACCGCGCAAATCACCTTGCTCGAGGGCAGCCGTGCCTTTTTTCCGGCCTTGATCCAAGCGATGGATGGGGCACGGCATGAAATCCATTTGGAAACCTATATTTTTGACTTCCATGGCGCGGCAGCTGATGTGGCGCAGGCCTTGGAGCGTGCCGCTCGTCGGGGGGTGCCAACCTGCGTGGTGGTGGATGGGGTGGGCACACCCCATGTGCCCTTGGCGTGGCAGCAACGCTTGGCGCTGGCGGGCGTTCAATGGCAAACCTTTGAGCCAGTGGCACCTCTGGGGCTTTTGGTGCCCAGCCGCTGGCGGCGTTTGCACCGCAAACTCTGCGTGGTCGATGGCGAAGTGGCGTTTTGCGGTGGCATCAATGTGCTGGATGACTTTTATGAGGGCCATGTAGAGGCGACTTTGCGCCAACCCCGCTTGGATTTCGCGGTGCGCTTGAAGGGGCCGTTGGTGGCCGATGTGCGCCAAACCATGCGCCAACTGTGGTGGCGCATCCAAGCGGTGCGTGATTGGCGCGAGAGCAAGTTGTCAGCCGCTGTCGACGCCCTCAAAGAAGTGGCCACAGATCGCCAACGCCTGACCACGGGCCGTTGGCGCTTGGTGTTGCGCGACAACCTGCGCCACCGCACACGCATCGAACGCCATTACCTGCATGCCTTGGGGCGTGCGCGCAACGAAGTGTGGATTGCCAATGCCTACTTTTACCCGGGTGCGCGTTTGCGCCGTGCCCTGTTGGCGGCGGCCCTGCGCGGTGTACGCGTCACCATCTTGGTTCAAGGCCACTACGATCATGTGGTGCCGTACCGCGCAGCCCGCCATTTGTATGGTCCCTTGTTGGCCGCAGGCGTGTGCATCCATGAATACCACGCCAGCTTCATGCACGCCAAAGTGGCGGTGATCGACGCGCAATGGGTCACGGTGGGTTCTTCTAACTTGGACCCATTGAGCTTGTTGCTGGCGCGCGAGGCCAATGTGGTGGCGCGCGATCCAGAATTGGCGAGGGTGCTGAAGCTTCGCTTGTCGCAGGTTTTGGAGGCGGGGGCGCGCCAAGTCCAGGCGGTTGACCATGCCCATCGGGGCTGGGTGGAAAGCGCCTTGGACGCCATTTCTGCG
>CAMDJU010000181.1 GCA_945900695.1 Bordetella parapertussis
CGTCGGCAGCCGCCGCTCCGGTGGCAGGCTTGTCTTGTGCGAGCGCGCCGCTGCACAGCATGGGCAAGGCCCAAGCTAAAACCCAAATCATGGTGCGTGACATGGTGTTTGGCCTTTGTTCAGTTGGTTCTGGCGTAATCGTTTTGGCCTTCTTGGGCCCGGGTGCGCAAAGCCTGTTCCCAACTGGTTTTGTCTCCGGCCTTCCAGCCGCCATTGACAAACGCGGCCGGCGCAGCGCCCGTGCCGGTGTATGGAGCGGCGTCTGACTTGGTGCCCATGGTCTGGGGGGTTTCCATGCAAGCGCTGAGCCCCAAAATGGCCACGCTGGCCATGGTCAACAGTGTTTTGTTCATGACTTGCCGCCTTGCTTGGCCGGTGCTTGAGCGGGTTTGTTGCTGCCATAAGCCGTGCCCCAGCCCCACACCTCAGCGCCCTTGTCGCGCTTGAGCACACGGTTACGGAAGATGTCGGCCACCACGTCACCGTCGCCAGCCAGCAAGGCTTTGGTCGAGCACATTTCGGCACATGCGGGCAGTTTGCCCTCGGCCAGGCGGTTACGGCCATATTTTTCAAACTCGGCTTGGCTGCCATTGGCCTCGGGACCGCCGGCGCAAAAGGTGCATTTGTCCATCTTGCCGCGCACACCAAAGGTGCCTTGCGAGGGGAACTGCGGTGCACCGAAGGGGCAGGCATATGAGCAATAACCGCAGCCGATGCACACGTCTTTGTCGTGCAAGACCACGCCCTCGTCGGTTTTGTAAAAACAGTTGACCGGGCAAACCGCCATGCAAGGCGCGTCCGAACAGTGCATGCAAGCGACTGAAATGGACTTTTCGCCAGGTACACCGTCGTTCAAGGTGACCACCCGGCGGCGGTTCACGCCCCAGGGAACTTCGTGCTCGTTTTTGCAAGCGGTGACGCAGCCATTGCATTCGATGCAACGCTCTGCATCACAGATGAACTTCATGCGGGCCATGGGGAACTCCTAATCAGGTATGGGGTGAGGGTGGCTTGGCTGCTGGGTGCGCTGTGCAACCGTCACGCCCGCTCAATATTGCAAACAGTGGTCTTGGACTCTTGCATCATGGTGACGCTGTCGTAGCCATAGGTGGTGGCGGTGTTGACCGCCTCACCGCGCACCACAGGTGCCGCGCCGCTGGGGTAATGCGCCAACATGTCGGCGCCTTGCCAGCGCCCCGAGAAGTGGAACGGCAAAAACACCGTGTCCGCGCCCACCCGTTCGGTGACCATGGCCATGACCTTGATGCGCGCCCCGGTGGGGGTGCTGACCCAGACTTGCTCGCCGTTGCGCACGCCACGATCTGCGGCCGCTTTGGGGTTGAGTTCGACAAACATGTCTTGCTGCAACTCGGCCAGCCAAGGGTTGGAGCGGGTTTCTTCGCCGCCACCTTCGTACTCCACCAGTCGACCAGAGGTCATGATCAATGGGTATTTTTCATGCACCTTGTCGGCAATGTTTTTGTCTTGCACGGTTTTGAACAACGTGGGCAAGCGCCAGAACGCTTTTCTGTCGTCATGCGTGGGGTACTTGGCCATCAGGTCAGGTCGGTTGCCATACAAAGGCTCGCGGTGCTGGGGAATGGCATCGGGGAAGTTCCACACCACGGCCCGCGCTTTGGCATTGCCAAACGGATGGCAGCCGTGGTTTTGCATGAACACACGGATCATGCCGCCAGAGCTGTCGGTCTTCCAGTTTTTGCCTTCGGCGGCGGCTTTTTCGGCATCGTTGAGTTCGTCCCACCAGCCCAGTTTTTTCAGCAGCACATGGTCCAGCTCAGGGTAACCGGTGGTGATGTCTGCGCCCAGCGAATGCGAGCCATCTTCGGCCAACAAGCTCTTACCTTCGCGCTCAACACCAAAGTTGGCGCGGAAGTTACCACCGCCGTCCATGACGTGTTTGGAGGTGTCGTACAAATTGGGCGAGCCTGGGTGCTTGAGCGCCGGGGTGCCCCAGCATGGCCAAGGCAGGCCGAAGTAGTCGCCCGTGAAGTCGTAACCCGTGGCCGCATCTTTGCCGCCTTTGGCCTTGAGGGTTTTGACATCGAACAAATGCATGTTGCGCATGTGCGCTTGCAAGCGCTCAGGGCTTTGACCGGTGTAGCCAATGGTCCACACGCACTTGTTGATTTCACGCAAGATGTCATCGGGAATGGGCTCGTCCATGCCTTTGACTTTTTGCATCTTGTAGTTTTTGACCAGCTCTTGGTCAAAGCCCAACTTTTGCGCCAACTGGTACATGATCATGTGGTCAGAGCGACTCTCCCACAAAGGCTCAATGACTTTTTCACGCCACTGCAATGACCGGTTGGAAGCCGTGCAAGACCCGCTGGTCTCAAACTGGGTGGCGGCAGGCAAGAGGTAAACCGCCCGATTGGGGTTTTTGTCTTCGGCTTTGCCCGGCATGGCGGCCATGGCCGCCGTGGCCGATGGGTAAGGATCCACCACCACCAATAAATCCAGCTTGTCCATGGCGCGCTTCATCTCCAAGCCACGGGTTTGCGAGTTGGGCGCATGGCCCCAAAAGAACACACCGCGCAAATTGCTGTCTTGGTCGATGAACTCGTTTTTCTCCATCACGCCGTCAATCCAGCGCGAGACGGTGATGCCAGGCTTGCTCATCATGGCGGGCGCAGAAAAGCGCCCCTTGATCCATTCAAAATCCACGCCCCAGGTCTTGGCGAAATGCTTCCATGAACCCTCGACCAAGCCGTAATAGCCGGGCAATGAGTCGGGGTTGGGGCCCACATCGGTGGCGCCTTGCACGTTGTCGTGGCCACGGAAAATATTGGTGCCGCCTCCCGACTTGCCCACATTGCCCAAGGCCAGTTGCAAAATGCAAGAGGCGCGCACCATGGCATTGCCAATGGTGTGTTGGGTTTGGCCCATGCACCAAACGATGGTGCCAGGGCGGTTTTCATGCAACCACGTGGCCACCTTGGTCATTTGTTCGGGCTTGACGCCGCAGGCCTCTTCGACCTTGTCAAGCGACCATTTGGACATCACGTCTTCTTTGACCTTGTCCATGCCATAGACCCGGTCGTTGATGTATTTTTTGTCTTCCCAACCGTTCTTGAAGATGATGTGCAACAAACCAAACAAGAAGGGGATGTCAGAGCCCGAGCGGATGCGAACGTATTCATCGGCCTTGGCCGCGGTGCGGGTAAAGCGCGGGTCGACCACGATCATCTTGGTCCCGGTTTCTTTGGCGTGCAACATGTGCAACAAGCTGACGGGGTGGGCCTCGGCGGCGTTGGAGCCGATGTACAAAGCAACCTTGCTGTTTTGCATGTCGTTGTACGAGTTGGTCATGGCCCCATAACCCCAGGTGTTGGCCACGCCAGCCACCGTGGTGGAGTGGCAAATGCGCGCTTGGTGGTCACAGTTGTTGCTGCCCCAAAAACTCACGAATTTGCGCAGCAAATAGGCTTGCTCGTTGTTGTGCTTGCTCGATCCCACCCAGTAAATGGAGTCAGGGCCGCTGGCCTTGCGCAACTCCATCAATTTGGCCGAAATCTCGTTGAGCGCTTGGTCCCAGCTGATGCGCTGGTACTTGCCATCCACCAACTTCATGGGGTGGCGCAAACGGAACTCACCATGGCCGTGCTCACGCAATGCCGCACCCTTGGCGCAATGGGCGCCCAAATTGATGGGCGAATCAAACACCGGTTCTTGGCGCACCCAGACACCGTTTTCAACCACGGCATCGACCGCACAGCCCACCGAGCAGTGGGTGCACACCGTGCGCTTGACCTCAATCTTGCCGGACCCATCGCCCTTGTTGGGGCCTGCGGCTTGGGACTTTTTCACCAAGGTCAGCTGGCTGGCCGCCAAGCCCACGCCCACGCCCAAACCTGAGCGGCGCAAAAAAGCGCGCCGGTCCATGGTCGGGATGGCCTGGGCCAAGCCACGCTGCAAACGGTGCACAAAGGGTGAGCCTGCGCGAACGGTGCTGTCGGATTTTTTGGTCAATAGCATGGGGTGTCCTTGGTCAGACGCGGGTGGTTTGGTAATAACGCTTGACGTGTTCGCTCAAGCTGTAGCCGCCGCCTTTGGCCGGTGCGGGGGGCAAACTTTCAGTGCTGGACAGGGACGGCGTGTCCAGCGCTTTGACGCCCGCGACGGTGGCCACGGCTGCACTGGCCGCAGCCGCTCCCCAAAAAAACCCACGGCGGGAGGTGGATGGCTGGTCGTTGTTCATTCTGTTCTCCAAAAAGAATTGGGGCGCTTCACGCCTCTGGATGGGTGGGACATGTCCACGCGCCAGACTTTGTCATTTTCAGCCTTTTGCAATCGCATTCATAAGGGGTTTGCCCAGGTACCCCATCCCCTTAGTAAGTTTCCATTCAGGTGTCCACGGGCTTTAACTCAGCCACGTGGGCCACATGGGGTCAATCCAGCATGTCAAACCCCTGGGTCTCGACCTCGACAAAAGCCCTTAGCAAACCTGCCAACGCGGCGTAGAACTGGGCGCGGGGGTGGGCCTGCAAGGCGTCGCACAAGAGGTGCAGCCAAGGCTGCAAGTGGCGCGCAAAGAATTCTCTTTGGCGGCTCAAGTTGGCCACCGACACATCGTCTCCGGCGATCAAGTAACGCATGACCTCGCACAGATAAGACACATGGTCCTCGGTTTCGGGCAAGGCTTCATCGCGGCCCAATCCCAACTCAGTCAAATCGGTGCGCAAAGCGGCCAGGGGTTTCTCGTTCAAAAAACCACTCAGGTGGTGCGAGGCAAACAAATACACCTCAGGCTGGCCCAAGCCCCCAAACAGGGCATCGTGCTCGGCGGCGATCTGGCTTGGAGTGGCGCTTCTGGAGACGCTCACCAACTGGCGCCATGGCTCTTCCAAAAACCCCCCAGAAGCCGGTGCCTCGGTCACCGCCACGCGCAACTGGCCCAAAAAGGCCTCATCGGGTGGGGCATAGAACAAGGCCGCGATCAGCCCATACAACTCGGCGCGGGCGGTTTCTTCGTCCAAGGCCGAAGAGGTGGGGGGTGGGTTCAAGGGCAGGTTCATGGGAAGGGCTTGCGGCGCTTTAAAGCACACCAGGCCTAGACGATGCGTTGCTCATCGCCAGCGGAGTAAATATCGATCACCCGGCAATCGCTGCACATCTTGAGCCGCTCAGCCGCTGCCCCCTGGAACATGGCGTGGCCACTGAGTTTGCCCAACATCGCTTCAATGGCTTTCAAGGTGCCAAATGGCTTGCTGCAACGCACACAGCTGTAGGGCTGACTTTGGTTGAGCACTTGCCGCTCTTGGCGCGCAGGCGTGAGCAACAAACGCGGCACGGTTTGGATGGCATTTTCCGGACAGGTCGTGACGCACAAACCGCACTGAACGCAGTTTTTCTCGATGATGGCCAACTCCGGCTGCTCGGGGTTGTCTTGCAAGGCACTGGCCGGGCAAGCACTGACGCAACTCAGACACAAGGTGCAAGCCTGGGTGTCGACTTGAACACCGCCCCAAAAAGCCCCTGCTGCGGGCAGCGCAATGGCCTCTGGCCACGTCTGCGCGGCGGGCGCATGGGTCATCCAATGGTCCAGTGCCAACGCCAAGCTGCTGCGCTTGTCGCTGGTCAGGGCAAATTTGGCCAGCGGTCCTGCACGAACGGGCGCTGCCGGCAAGGCCTGGAGTTGGGCGTCCATGGCG
>CAMDJU010000182.1 GCA_945900695.1 Bordetella parapertussis
GTCGCGCAGGTCGCGGTAAATCTGCTGCGCCAAGGCATGGTTTTCGGGGGCGTCGGTGCTGTGCCAGTTGTCAAAACCGATGTGGAAACCGTCGAGGTATTGCTGACGCCCAGCGGCGATGTTGGCCACAAACTGTTGCGGTGTGAGACCAGCCTTTTCAGCGGCGATCATGATGGGCGCACCATGCGTGTCGTCAGCACAGACAAAGTTGACCGCGTGGCCCTGCATGCGTTGGAAGCGCACCCAAATATCGGCCTGGATGTATTCCATCATGTGCCCAATGTGGAAGTTGCCATTGGCATAGGGCAGGGCGGTGGTGACAAATAAGCGGCGCTGGGTCATGGGTGAAGCCTTGTTCGAAGGGCGCGATTTTAGGCGCTGGCCCTGGCTTTGTGGGGGAATGCGCCTGCCGGGCCTGGCCTGGGGTGTGGCTTGGGTAGACTCCACCGCTTTGCCAGGAGCGAACCATGTCCTTGAACGATGCCACCTTGCGCCAAGCAATCAGCACCGTGGTGGACCCCCACACCGGACAAGACTTTGTCGCCAGCAAAGCCCTCAAAGCCTTGCGCATCGATGGCCCGAATGTGTCTGTGGATGTGGAGTTGGGCTACCCCGCAAAAAGCCTTTTTCCCGGCTTGCGCCAACAATTGATTTCGGCCATCAAACAAGTGGCGGGCGTGGGCCAGGTGACGGTCCAGTTGAGCAGCCGTGTCGTGGCCCATGCAGCGCAGCGTGGCGTGCAACTGTTGCCCCAAGTGAAAAACATCGTTGCGGTGGCCTCTGGCAAAGGTGGCGTGGGCAAAAGCACAACGGCCGTTAACCTGGCTTTGGCCTTGGCCGCTGAAGGGGCCAGTGTGGGCTTGCTCGACGCCGATATTTATGGCCCCAGCCAACCCATGATGATGGGCATTGAGGGCCGGCCTGAGAGCAGCGATGGCAAAACCATGGACCCGATGGAAAACCATGGCGTGCAAGTCATGTCAATTGGTTTTTTGGTGGCCAAAGACGAAGCCATGATTTGGCGCGGCCCCATGGCCACCCAGGCGCTGGAGCAGTTGCTGCGCCAAACCAATTGGCGCGATTTGGACTATCTGATCGTGGACATGCCCCCAGGCACGGGCGACATCCAACTCACCTTGAGCCAACGCGTGCCCATGACGGGTGCGGTGATCGTGACCACGCCGCAAGACATTGCATTGCTGGACGCCAAAAAAGGCATCAAGATGTTTGAAAAGGTGGGGGTTCCCATCCTGGGCATTGTGGAGAACATGGCGGTGCATGTGTGCAGCCAGTGCGGCCACAGTGAACACATTTTTGGCCACGAAGGCGGCAAGCGCATGGCCGAGGAATTTGGCATGCCTTATTTGGGCGCATTGCCCCTGGATTTGAGCATCCGCTTGCAAGCCGACAGTGGCAAACCCACGGTGGTGTCGGACCCCGATGGCCCAGTGGCGGGCATTTACAAAGCCATTGCACGCCAAGTGGCGGTGGGCATTGCGGCCAAAGCGAAAGACTTTTCGGCCAAATTCCCCACCATCACCGTGTCCAAAGATACCTGAGGCAGCGCTTTGCCCTTTATAACTTGGTGAATGAAAAGCCGCGCAGCAATTGATGGTGTGCCCAGTCGGACAAGGTGTACCAAGCGGGCTCGGCGCGCAAGTCCCAGGCGATGAAAGTGGCCAGCACTGCGTTGTGTTGCCACATATAGAGACTCAGGTGCAAGGCATAGCCCGGTGAGTCAATGTAGTCATCGTGGTGCACGGCGGTCAGGCCCAGGATCATCGCCGCAGTCAGCGCCAACAAATGCTTTCGCAGCCCAGCTGCCCAATTGGGATGCCCCTGGCGACGCAGCAACAGCAGCACACACAGGCCCAAGCCCTGGGCCAGGTTCAGCAGGCCAAAAAATGAGGACAAGCCCAGCGCAATGGGTGGGGTGATGGTGTTGCGGTAAGCGTTGTCCAGCATTTCGGGCGAGACCGATGTGGGCAGGGCCGGGGCTTGGGCCACCCAGCCCGAGGCCGGGGCCTCAAAATCGGCCAGCGGGGTGCCCAAGGCGGCCGCTGGGAACAAGGTTTTGACCGCCTCGCGCACACTTGGTGACATGTTCTCCGTGCCCAAAGGCACACCATGGATGCGCAATTGGCCCTGGGCGGCCAAGTCGGCGATGTTGAGCAGGTAGACACTGAGCTGCTTTTCCGCCACCGGCGCAGAGTCCACCAAATGGTCAATCACCATTTTTTGGAAGTGCCACATCAACGTCATGCCCAGGGCAAAACTCAGCAACACGGCTTGCCAGCGCCGGGCCATGCGCTAATCCAGCCAGCGCAGCAGCAGCATGCTCAAACCAAAACCGGCGATGATGCGGCCCCATAACTGCACGCCATCCAAGTCGCTGTTGGACAGCACCACATCGGTCAACTCCAGCATGCGGTGGTTGAAAGACAACTCCACCAAGGCATACAACACCAGAACCCCCGCAAACCAGGCTTGGTCTTGCAAACTGACGGGTGGAAGCGGTTTGGGAGTGGTCATGGGCGGTGGATTATCTTTGATAGAAACCCATCGAGTTGCCGTCTGGCCAGTTGGGCTGGGTGTGGGCTTGGACCGGTCCCACTGCCCCCTTTGAGGCGTTGACCGAGCGCTATAGTCTGTACATGGTTGAAGCTGCGCCGCCGCCAGAGCGGCATCCTTTTTTGGTCGCCTTGGGCGAGCGGGTGCGCTTGCTGCGCTCGCGCCGGGGCCTGACCCGGCGTGCGGTGGCCGAGGCGGCCCAGGTGTCGCAACGCCATTTGGCCAATTTGGAATCGGGCACGGGCAACGCGTCCATCTTGATCTTGCTGGATGTGGCCACCGCCTTGCAATGCCCGTTGGCAGAATTGTTGGGGGACGTGACCACCTCCACCCCCGAGTGGTTGTTGATCCGCGAGCTGTTGCAACAGCGCAGCGAGCCCGAGTTGCTTCAAGCCCGCATGGCCATGGCGCACGGCCTGGGCGAAAACACCCACAGCCGCGAGCGTTCGCAGCACATCGCCCTGATTGGCCTGCGGGGCGCTGGTAAATCCACCCTGGGTCGGCAGCTGGCGCAAGACATGGGGCGCCCTTTTGTGGAGTTGAGCGCCGAGGTGGAGCGCATCGCGGGTTGCAGCATCTCTGAAATCCACGCCTTGTATGGGCCCATGGCCTATCGGCGCTACGAACGCCGCGCCTTGGAGGATGTGCTGGCACGACACACCCAGTCGGTCATGGCCACGCCGGGCGGCCTGGTATCGGACACGGCCACGTTTCAATACCTGCTCCAGCATTGCCATGCGATCTGGTTGCAGGCCAGCCCTGATGAGCACATGGCCCGGGTGGTGGCCCAAGGCGACACCCGGCCCATGGCTGCCAACCCGCAAGCCATGGAAGATTTGCGCCTGATCTTGCAGGGCCGATCGGCTTTTTATGCCAAAGCCGATACCCTTGTGGACACCAGCGGACAAACCGTGGCCCACAGCTACCAAGCCCTGCGCAAGGCCTTGGCACCCCTGCTCACAGACCTTTGAGATGCACTAAAATTCACTATCGCAAAATTAAAAAGTGCACTATGATGCATAAAAGTCCTGAAGCCCGAGGGGTTCAACAGGCTTGATCCACCGCCCGAGGAGACCCGTATGCGCGAAAGTGCCATCAGCTACCAGACCCACCCCAGCCAGTACCGACACTGGAAGTTGGTGCTGGATGGCCCCATCGCCACCTTGCTGGCCGACTTCGATGAAAACGCCGGCCTGCGCCCGGGCTACAAGCTCAAGCTCAACAGCTACGACTTGGGTGTGGACATCGAGTTGAACGACGCCATCAACCGCATCCGCTTTGAACATCCCGAGGTGCGCACTGTGGTCATCACCAGCGCACGCGACAAGGTGTTTTGCTCAGGGGCCAACATCTTCATGCTGGGACTGAGCGGTCACGGCTGGAAGGTCAACTTTTGCAAGTTCACCAACGAGACGCGCAATGGCATGGAAGACGCCTCGCGCCACAGCGGCTTGAAGTTTTTGGCCGCCGTCAATGGCGCTTGTGCCGGCGGTGGTTACGAGCTGGCGCTGGCGTGTGACGAGATCATCTTGGTCGACGACCGCTCCTCGGCGGTCAGCTTGCCCGAGGTGCCTTTGCTGGGCGTACTTCCCGGCACCGGCGGGCTCACCCGCGTGACCGACAAACGCCATGTGCGCCACGATTTGGCCGATGTGTTTTGTACCAGTGTCGAAGGCGTGCGCGGCCAAAAAGCCAAGGAATGGCGCTTGGTGGACGAGATCGCCAAGCCAGCAGTTTTTGCCGCCACAGTGAAACAACGCGCCTTGCAATTGGCCGCGCTGAGCGACAGGCCTGAACAGGCCGCGGGCATCACGATCCACCCCTTGAAGGTAAAGATCAGCGCGGATGCCATCGAATACACCCATGTGCACGTGGCGATAGACCGCCAACGCCGCTGCGCCACGTGGACGGTGCGGGCCCCCCAGGGCGAGCAGCCCAGCGACATCGCGGGCATTCAAGCACTGGGAGACCATTGGTACCCCTTGCAAATGGCGCGTGAACTCGACGACGCCATCTTGCACCTGCGCACCAACGAGCCCGACATCGGCCTGTGGCTCATGCGCACGCAGGGCGACGCAGCCGCTGTGCAAGCCATGGATGCAGTGCTCATGGCCCACCAAAACCATTGGCTGGTGCGCGAGACCTTGGGCATGCTGCGCCGAACCTTGAGCCGATTGGACGTGTCCTCGCGCAGCTTGTTTGCCCTGATCGATGAGGGCAGTTGCTTTGTGGGCACTTTGTTCGAGCTGGCCCTGGCCTGCGACCGCATTTACATGCTGGCCCTGCCCGACAACCCAGACGCGGCCCCGCGACTGGCCCTGAGCGAAGCCAACTGGGGCCACTACCCCATGGCCACCGGGAACAGCCGTTTGCACCGACGCTTTGACCACCCGGCCAGCGCCTTGGAAGCCTTGCGCGACTGCACGGGTCAGTTGCTGGACGCAAGCCAAGCCCACACATTGGGCTTGGTCACCTCGGCACCCGACGACATCGACTGGGCCGATGAAATCCGCATCGCCATCGAAGAGCGCGTGGCCATGTCGCCCGACGCCCTCACCGGCTTGGAGGCCAACCTGCGTTTCAACGGCCCCGAAAACCTCGCCACCCGCGTCTTTGGCCGCCTCACCGCCTGGCAAAACTGGATCTTCCAACGCCCCAACGCCGTGGGTGACAAAGGCGCGTTAAAGGTCTACGGCAAAGGCGAGAAAGCCGCTTTCGATTTCAACCGCATTTAATTGGGGTCAGATTCCAATTAATTTCCTCCGCAACCAAAGGAAAAACCATGTCAGCCATCAACTACAGCGAAAAAATCCCCAACAACGTCGACCTGGGCGGCGACCGCACCTTGCAACGCGCCTTGGAGCAGTGGCAGCCCAACTTCATCAACTGGTGGGACGACATGGGCCCCGAGGGTACGACCGACAACGATGTGTATTTGCGCACCGCCGTCAGCGTAGACCCGCAAGGCTGGGCGCAGTTTGGCCATGTGAAGATGCGCGACTACCGCTGGGGCATCTTTTTGAACCCAGGCGAGGCCGACCGCAAAATCCATTTTGGCGACCACAAAGGCGAGGCCGCATGGCAAGACGTGCCT
>CAMDJU010000183.1 GCA_945900695.1 Bordetella parapertussis
TGCGGCCGTCCAGCTGGTTCAGAACGTGCTCTGCGCCTGGAAATCCACCGGCACGGTCACCGTTGGTGCGGCGGATTTTTTGGATGGCCCAATTCAGGCCTGCCTCAACGGGGGTGGTGTGCACATCGATGTCTTGGCCATACAGGCACAAGCCGGCCTCTAAGCGCAGCGAGTTGCGCGCCCCCAGGCCAATCGGGGCCACATCGTCTTGTGCCAACAGGGCTTGGGCCAAAGGGCTGGCCGCGGCTTGGTGCACAGATATTTCGAATCCATCTTCACCGGTGTAGCCGCTGCGGGTGATGTACAAATCGTGGCCCTGCCAAGTGAAAGAACCCCCCGTCATGAAGACCAAGCTGGATACGCCGGGCATCAAACGCGCCAAGGCATGGCAGGCTTTGGGCCCTTGCAAGGCCAGCAAAGCTTGCTCGTGCAATGGGATGACTTGGCAGCGCAGACCTATTTGCGCTTGGATGTGGGCCAAATCGTTGACCTTGCAAGCGCCGTTGACGATGAGCAAGAGGTCTTCACCCCGGTTGACGAACATCAAGTCGTCGATGATGCCGCCTTGTTCATTGAGCAGCAGGCCGTAGCGTTGCTGGTGCAAGCCCAGGCCCATCACATCCATGGGGATGAGGGATTCCAAGGCGCGGGCCGCCTCGGTGCCCACCAAGCGGATCTGGCCCATGTGCGACACGTCAAACAAGCCTGCTGCGGCGCGGGTGTGTTTGTGTTCGGCCATCAGGCCTGCGGGGTATTGCACTGGCATGTCGTAGCCCGCAAAAGGCACCATGCGTGCCCCCAAAGACAGGTGCAGGCCATGCAGCGGGGTTTTGAGAAGCGGGTTATCAGACAAAGTGGGCTCCAGCCAAAGGCAGTGCCAGCCCCATGCCAGCACCAGGAACCCTGTTGTCCGCTTTACCTGAGAGATTCAGACTGCCTTTTGGCAGCTTTGCCCCTTCGGTGGATGCCGTGTTGCACGGCACCTCTCTCCAACAGAATCGATTGCGTCAGTCCTTTTGCCTGAGCGTTCAGCCTTCGGCGGTTCTTGCGAACTCTCTCCTGACCGGAGGAATTCTAACCACCTCGACGGGGGCCTCTACATGCCGGCGTAATTGGGCCCGCCGCCGCCCTCGGGTGCGACCCAAATGATGTTTTGGGTGGGGTCTTTGATGTCACAGGTTTTGCAGTGCACGCAGTTTTGCGCGTTGATTTGCAAGCGCTCGGTTTTGTCGTCGTTTTGAACGTATTCATACACCCCGGCCGGACAGTAGCGCGCCTCAGGCCCGGCGTACATGCGCTTGTTGACCAACACCGGGATGGTTGGGTCGGTCAAGGTCAGGTGGGCGGGTTGGTTTTCTTCGTGGTTGGTGTTGCTGATGAACACGCTGCTCAAGCGGTCAAAGCTGAGCACACCGTCCGGTTTGGGATAACGAATGGGCCTGCATTCACTGTAAGAACGCAGGGCCACGTGATCGGGTTTGAGGCGATGGATGGTCCAGGGCATGTTGCCGCGCAACACATACTGTTCTATGCCGGTCATCAGCGAGCCGACGTTGAAGCCCTTTTTAAACCATTGCTTGAAGTTGCGCGCTTTGTTGAGTTCGGTGTAGAGCCAGCTGTTTTCAAACGCTTGTGGATAGGCGCTGAGTTCGTCGTGTTGGCGTCCCGCTAGCAAGGCGTCAAAAGCCGCCTCGGCGGCCAGCATGCCGGTTTTGATGGCGGCGTGGCTGCCCTTGATGCGGCTGGCATTGAGATAGCCAGCATCACAACCGACCAAAGCGCCGCCTGGGAACACTGTTTTTGGCAGCGACAGCAAGCCTCCGGCGGTGATGGCCCGCGCGCCATACGAGATGCGCTTGCCCGGCGCAATGCCTTTTTCGGCGTCACCTTCAAAGTACCAGCGGATATTGGGGTGGGTTTTGAAGCGTTGAAACTCCTCATAGGGGCTGAGATAGGGGTTGGCGTAGTCCAAGCCCACCACAAATCCCACCACCACTTTATTGCCTTCGGCATGGTACAAAAATGACCCGCCGTACACGTCGTTCTCCAAAGGCCAACCGGCGCTGTGCATGGCAAATCCGGCTTGGTGGCGTTGCGGGTCAATCTCCCACAGCTCTTTGATGCCGATGCCGTAACTTTGTGGGTCTTTGCCCGCGTCAAGCTTGTAGCGGGCAATGACTTGTTTGCCCAAGTGGCCGCGCGCGCCTTCGGCAAACACCGTGTACTTGGCATGCAGTTCCATGCCCAATTGAAAGTTTTCCGTCGGTTCACCGTCCTTGCCGATCCCCATGTTGCCAGTGGCCACGCCTTTGACGGCCCCCGCTTCGGTGTAGAGCACTTCGGCCGCGGCAAAGCCTGGAAATATTTCAACGCCCAAGTCCTCGGCCTTTTGCGCCAGCCAGCGGGTGACGTCACCCAAGCTTACGATGTAGTTGCCGTGGTTTTGAAAGCACTCGGGCAGCAGCCAGTTGGGCGTGCGGATACCGGTGTTTTCAGTGAGAAACATGAAGGCGTCATCGGTCACCGGTTGATTCAAGGGCGCGCCCATGGCCTTCCAGTCGGGGAAAAGCTCGGTGATGGCGCGCGGGTCCATGATGGCGCCCGACAAAATGTGGGCGCCCGGCTCTGAGCCTTTTTCCAGCACCACCACAGATACTTCTTGGCCCTTATCCAGGGCGAGTTGTTTCAATCGGATGGCAGTGGACAGTCCGGCGGGGCCGGCACCGACCACAACCACGTCGTAGTCCATGGCTTCACGGGGTCCGTATTGGGCAATGATTTCGGCTGCGGTCATCTGGTCCTCGAATGGATGGGTTCTACGCTGGCCATTCTAAATGCCGGCATATGTGGCAGGTGGAGATAATCATTCACTCATGGGGAGACAAGGACATGAAGCACACCATCCACCGCTCGGCGGCAACGTGGGCCGCCGCGACACCACAGAGGACAGCATGAAGTTGGAAATTCCAGAGATTAAAAAGCTGGTTCACAAAATGGTCATGCCCATTCGATGGGGTGACATGGACGCGATGGGGCATCTGAACAATGCCAGTTACATGCGTTTCATGGAGACCATTCGCATCGAATGGTTCAGCGCCATCGGGTGTGAGCCCAACCCCCAGGGGCAAGGACCCGTGATCGTCAATGTGTTTTGTAACTTTTATAAGCAGTTGCAATACCCATGCAATGTGCTGATGAAAATGTATGTCAGCGATGCGGGCCGCAGCTCATTTGAATCTTGGGCCACCTTCGAGCCCGTCGATCAGCCTGGGGTGATCCATGCCGCGGGCGGCGCCACCACCATTTGGGTGGACTTTCCGGCCCAAAAATCGGCTCCCTTGCCCGACTGGATGCGCGCGCACATAACCTGATCAAGTCTATTTGACCTTGGGTTGGCGCCCCATGGTGTAGAACTCGGGGTTGGGCATCATGCCGCTGAAACTGGCCATGCGGTTGGACAGCCCAAAAAAAGCGGTGATGGCGGCGATGTCCCAAATGTCCTCGTCACTGAAGCCGTGGGTATGCAAGGCCGTGAAGTCGCCGTCCTCAACTTGATCGCTGTGCTGGCAGACCTTCATGGCAAAGTCGAGCATGGCCATTTGGCGCGGGCTGATATCGGCTTTGCGGTGGTTCACGGCCACCTGATCCGCCACCAGGGGTTTTTTCTCGTAAATGCGCAAAATTGCGCCGTGGGCCACCACGCAATACAGGCAGTGGTTGGCCGCGCTGGTGGTGGTGACGATCATTTCGCGCTCGCCCTTGGTGAGTCCCGAATCCTCTTTGAGCATCAAGGCATCGTGATAGGCGAAAAATGCTCGCCATTCGGCTGGACGCCGGGCCAGCGCCAAAAACACATTGGGCACAAAGCCGGCTTTTTCTTGCACCTCCAGGATGCGCGCTTGCAGGTCTGCTGGCAGCGATTCCAGGCTTGGCAGGGGGTAACGGTTCATGGGCTTGCTCCAAGGGTCAACTGCGCTCAATCACGGGTTTGCGTGGCCTGCCAGAGGCACTGGCAGGCACATTGAGTTGTAGTATCGTAGATGTTTTTAGTCACGGAGCAGGGTGTGAACAAAATCTTTCCGAGTGCCAATGAGGCGCTCAAAGGCATCGTCAAAGACGGTCAATTGCTGGCGGTGGGCGGCTTTGGCTTGTGCGGGATTCCCGAGGCCTTGATCGAGGCCTTGCGCAGCTCCGGCGTGAAAGACTTGACCGTCATCTCCAACAATGCCGGTGTCGACGGGTTTGGCCTGGGCCGCTTGCTCGAGACCCGACAAATCAAAAAAATGATTTCCTCCTATGTGGGCGAGAACAAAGAGTTCGAGCGCCAATACCTGGCTGGCGAGTTGGAGTTGGACTTCACCCCCCAAGGCACCCTGGCTGAAAAGCTGCGCGCTGGCGGTGCGGGCATACCGGCCTTTTTCACCAAAACCGGTGTGGGCACGATGGTCGCCGAAGGCAAAGAGTTGCGTGAATTCGATGGCGAAACCTATGTCATGGAGCACGCTTTGGTGCCCGATGTCGCCCTGGTCAAAGCGTGGCGTGCAGACAAGTCGGGCAACTTGCAATTTCGATTGACGGCGCGCAACTTCAACCCTGCTGTGGCCATGGCCGGAAAAATTTGCGTGGTCGAAGTGGAGCAAATTGTCGAAACGGGCGCCATGGACCCCGATCAAATCCATTTGCCCGGCGTTTACGTGCACCGACTGGTGCTCAATGCCCACCCAGAAAAGCGCATCGAAAAGCGCACCATCACCGAAACATCAGGGGTTTGACATGAGCTGGAGCCAAGACCAAATGGCCGCACGCGCGGCACACGAACTCGAAGACGGGTTTTACGTCAACCTCGGCATTGGCATCCCCACGCTGGTGGCCAACCATGTGCCGGCCGACAAGGAGGTTTGGTTGCAGTCTGAGAACGGCATGTTGGGGATTGGCCCGTTTCCCATAGAGGCAGAGGTCGATGCCGACCTGATCAATGCGGGCAAGCAAACGGTGACGACCATTGCGGGCTCGTCGATTTTTGGCAGCCATGACAGCTTTGCCATGATCCGTGGCGGCAAAATTAACTTGTCCATTTTGGGTGCCATGCAAGTCAGTGGGCGTGGTGATTTGGCCAACTGGATGATTCCGGGCAAGATGGTCAAGGGCATGGGTGGCGCCATGGACTTGGTGGCCGGGGTTAAACGCGTGATTGTCTTGATGGAACACGTGGCCAAGAAAAAAGACGGCACCGAAGACCTGAAAATTTTGGCCGACTGCACCTTGCCATTGACAGGTGTCGGCGTGGTCGATCGCATCATCACCGATCTGGGCGTGATGGATGTCACACCGGCAGGCCTCACATTGGTGGAGTTGGCCTCGGGGGTGACCCGCGACTTCATCCAATCCAAAACCGGCGTTCCCTTGATCTGACAACCCGCGCAAAAAAACCACCCGAGGGTGGTTTTTTTGTGTCTGCGCTGGTGCACCACCAGTTCTGCGAAAAGTTGGGGGGTGCGGCTTCAAGCCCTGAGTTATTGCAACTCGATGTTTTTAGAGCGTGCGATGCTGCGGTACCTGACGATGCCTTTTTCGACAATGCTGCGAAATGCTTCTGGAGAACTCCACTGGGGCTGAACGCCAGCTTTTTGCATTTGCGCTTGCAGCTCTTTGTTGTCCAGGGCT
>CAMDJU010000184.1 GCA_945900695.1 Bordetella parapertussis
TCGAGCCACTCGTCTTTGATGGCCTCGCTGGCGTAACGCTCCAGGGTTTCCATGTTGCCCGTGTCGGGGGCCGAGCAATTGAACACCTCGGCGGCAAAGGGAACCCGGCCCATGATTTCGCACATGGGCGCGTATTCGAGGTTGCTCAGACCTTGTGGGGCGCGTTTGCTGTGGGGCAGGAATAAATTCCAAAGCCCCGCCTCGCGGGCTTTGGGCTTGAGTTCTTCAATCAGCGCGGTGGGCACCCAGGCGTTGCCCTTGGCGCGGTTTTCAGCGATTTCGCGGAAAAACCTTTTTTCGTTGGGGTAAATGTGCTCGTCCATGAAGGCCAACAAACGCACTTGCATGGCTTTGACTTTGTCCGTGTAGTCGAAGTTCATGGTGTTCTTTCAGTGGTGAATGAAAAAATTAAGCCCTTTGGGCAAAAGACCAGGCCAGTTCGGCCATGGGACGTGCGCCGGCCCCGGAGGAGCGCGCTTGTTCGCTGGATGCGGTACCTGTCTCGACGCGCTTGGCGATGCCTTGCAAAATGGCAGCAATGCGAAACAGGTTGAAGGCCAGGTAGAAGTTCCAGTCCACTTCCAGGTCTTGCGGTTTGGCCAAGCCGGTTTGGTCGCAATACATCCGGATGTATTCTTTTTCGGTGGGTATGCCCAAGGCTGGCAGGTCAAGGCCACCGATCCCGCGAAAGGTTCCAGGGATGATGTGCCAAGACATACAGTGGTAGCTGAAGTCGGCCAAGGGGTGGCCCAGGGTTGAAAGCTCCCAGTCCAGCACCGCCAAAATTTGCGGTTTTTCAGGGTGAAAAATCAGGTTGTCCAGCCGGTAGTCGCCATGCACCACGCTGGTCTGGCTGTCGTCTTTGGCACTGGCGGGGATGTGCTGGGGCAACCAGGCCATCAACTGGTCCATCTCAGCAATGGGGGTGGTGATGGAGGCTTGGTACTGGCGCGTCCAGCGGCTGATTTGGCGTTCGATGTATTGGCCGGGCTTGCCAAAGCCCTCCAAGCCGACTTGGGCGTAAGAGGTGCGGTGCAAAGCCGCAATGACCCGGTTCATCTCGGTATAAATAGCTCGCCGGTCAGACATTTGCAGCCCCGGCAAAGACTGCTCCCACAGCACCCGACCCGAGACAAACTCCATGATGTAGAAAGCGCGGCCGATGACGCTTTCGTCTTCGCACAAGGCATGCATGTGGGCCACGGGCACGCCAGAGCCATGGAGCGCCTTCATCACGGTGAATTCACGTTCAATGGCATGCGCCGAGGGCAGCAATTTGGCCACCGGGCCCGGTTTGGCCCGCATCACGTAGCTGATCGACGGTGTGATGAGTTTGTAAGTGGGGTTGGATTGACCGCCTTTGAACAGCTCGACGCTCAAGGGGCCTTTGAACCCGGGCAGGTGGGCGCTCAGCCACGATTCCAACGCCGCCACGTTGAATTGGTGGCTGTCGCTGACGGCACGGGTGCCAACGAAGTTGTCTTCGGGGCTCATGTCAGTGGTCCGCGTCGCTGATGGACATGAGCAGTTCGCGGTTGCGCACCACCAAACCGCCCGCTTCGATGCGTATGGCCAACTCGCGCTCCATGGTTTTGAGTTCTTGGTTGACCCGCTGGCGGGAGGCCCCCAACAGCTGGGCCAACTCCTCTTGCGCCAAGTGAAGGCCAATGCGGATTTCGCCGTCGTGTTGCAGGCAAGGCACACCATAGCTTCTGACCAAGTGCAACAGTTGCTTGGCCAGCCTGGCGCGAAGGGGCAGGGTGTTGAGGTCTTCGACCAAGCCAAACAACTGTCTGATGCGCCGCGCTTGCAGCCGCAGCATGGCTTCGTAAAACTCGACGTGCTGGGACAGTATTTTTTGAAAATCCGCCTTTGCCACGCACAAAATGCTGGTGTCCCCGTGGGCATACACATCGTGGGTGCGCCGGTCCCCGTCGAGGATGGCCACATCGCCAAACCAAATCCCCGGCTCGATGTAGGTGAAGGTGATCTGCTTGCCTGAAAGCGATGTTGAGCTGACCCGCACAGCCCCTTTGGCACAGGCCATCCACTCCTCGGCCGGGTCGCCGCGAGCGGCGATCAATTCCCCATCTTTGCAGCGTTTGATATATGCGCATCGAAGTATGTCGTGCCTCAGTGAGGGTGAAAGGGAGGAGAACCATCGACCTGCATTGATGGCTTCGCGTTCCTCTATCGTAAGAATAGGGTCGTCCATGGGCTGTCTTTTGTGTGACCGGTTGGGTTGAAATTGTCTCTCAAGCGACCTGGGTGAATCCAGCACACAGTCGCCCATGTGCCTGTGTTCAATGACCGGGTTTACCTGTAGTCGGGGGTTTGCTTGTTGAGCAAAGCGTTGATGCCCGTCAACGCATTGGGGTGATGTAACAACGTGACGAAACTGGATTTCTCTTGCGCCAAATGATCACTGAGGGGCATTTGTGCAGCACTGTTGAGCAAGTCTTTGATGCCGGTGAGGGCATTGGGAGCTCGGGCATTGAGTCGCTGCGCTAAATGCAAGGCTTGGACCAGCGATTCGCCCGGGTTGCTGAGTTGGTTGATCCAACCCAATTGATGCAAACGCTCAGCGGAGATGCGCTCTCCCAACATCAATATTTCGTTGGCAATGGGGCGGGGCAGGCTGCGAGCCAAATTCCAGCTGCCGCCACCATCGGGCGACAGGGCAATGTTGCTGTAGGCCATGACAAAAAAGCTGTCACTGGCGGCGACCACAAAGTCGCACATCAAGGCCAAAGAAAAGCCCGCACCGGCTGCCGCCCCCTCGACCGCCGCAATCACGGGCTTGGGATAAGTCCGAATGGTCTCCATCCAAGTGTGCAAGGCTTCAATGCTGGCGGCTTGGGCGCTGGGCTCTTGCGCACGGTTGGCCAACAAACGGTGCAAATTGCCACCTGCACTGAAAGTACCGCCTTCGCCGGTGATGACAACGCTGCGCACGGCAGGGTTGGTTTCGGCAGCGCCCAAAGCCTCAATGCCCGCAATGTAAATTTCTGGCCCCAGGGCATTGCGCATGCCGGGGTTGGACAGCGTCAACACCAGGGTTTGGTCTTGGGTTTCACTTTTGAGTTGGGCACCCATGGATCAGTCTTCCATTTGCATCAAGCTCAGGCCCAAGGCGCCACGCCGCCGCAACCAAGGGCTGGGGCGGTAACGCGGATCGCCATAAACGGTTTGCATGTTGAAGAGCACCTCCAAAATGCTGGCGGGTCCACAGTGGTCGCCCATGGCCAAGGGCCCCATGGGGTAGCCCAGGCCCAATTGCACCGCCGTTTCCAGGTCCTGCGGCGTGCAAATGCTTTGCTGGCAGATGTCGCTGGCGATGTTGACGATGTGGGCCACCACGCGTTGGGTCACAAAGCCTGCGCTGTCGCGGATCAGGCTGACCGGTTTGCCGTCACGGGCAAAAAGAGCATGCGCAGCCAGGCGCATATCGGGTCGGGTGGCCGGGTTGCTGGCCAAAACGCGTCGCTTGGTTTGGGCGTCACTGAACAACAGGTCAATTCCCATGGTTCGGTGGGGGTCGAGTCGGTCCACGGCCGCCACCGTGGTGACATCAAAACCCAAAGGGGCCACCAGGATCAGGGCCTGTTCGCTGGGCAGGGCACCGGTTTGTATGCGTGCATCCAGGCTTTTGAGCAGTTGCAGCAATTCGGGTCGGCGTGCCGCTCGGGGGGAAACCCACACGGGCGGCATCTCGTGAACTTGCGGTGCTGAAGGGTCCAGGGGAACTTGCGCTTTGCCATCGACATAGCTGTAAAAGCCCTCGCTGGTTTTGCGGCCCAAAACACCTGCAGCCAGGCGCTGGGCTGTGATGATGCTGGGCCGAAACCGTGGTTCTTCGTAATACTGCTGGTAAATCGACTCCATGACGGGGTGAGACACATCCAAGGCGGTCAGGTCCATCAACTCAAAGGGGCCCAGTTTGAAGCCCACTTGGTCTTTCAAGATGCGGTCAATGGTGGCAAAGTCACTCACCGATTCGCCCACGATGCGCAAAGCCTCAGTGCCATAGCCGCGCCCAGCGTGGTTGACGATGAACCCCGGGGTGTCGCGGGTGCGCACTGGGGTGTGGCCCATCAGGCGGGTGAAAGCGTCGAGTTGTTCGCACACCGCGCTGCTGGTTTTTAAACCTGCCACCACTTCCACCACCTTCATCAAGGGCACGGGATTGAAAAAGTGGTAGCCCGCAAAGCGCTCGGGGTGCTTGAGTTGGGCTGCAATGGCCGTGACCGACAAGGATGATGTGTTGGTTGCCAATACCGTGGCAACTGGCACCAGTGCTTCGAGTTGGGCAAACAACTCTTTTTTCACAGCCAGGTTTTCGACAATGGCCTCGATGACCATATCGCTCGCCGTTAACTGGCCCAAGCTGTCGCAAGCATGCAAACGCCCTGTGTAAGCTGCGCAGGTGTCGCTGGAAATGCGACCCTTTTCCAGCATTTTTTGCCACTGTTGGGTGATGGCGCGGACGGCTTTCTCAACCGCCGGCGCTTGTGTGTCGAAAAGGTGCACTTGGGCGCCCGCTTGGGCGGCCATTTGGGCGATGCCTTGGCCCATGGCCCCCACGCCCACCACACCCACGTTGTTGAAAGTGATTGTCATGCGCGAATTATCAAGCAGACGCGGTCAACGCGATCGGCTCAGGGCTTCAAGGTTCACGATGTGGGTGGGGGTTCCTTGGATGAAGTTGACCACGTTGGTGAATGCGGCGCTGAAGTACAACTCGTAGCTGTTTTGCTCCACATAACCAATGTGAGGGGTGCAAATGCAGTTTTCCAGTCGCAACAGGGCGTGGCCTTGCAAAACCGGCTCGCTTTCGAAAACATCGATGGCGGCCAACCCTGGACGCCCGCGGCTGAGGGCCGCAATCAGCACATCGGGGTCGATCAATTCAGCCCGTGATGTATTGACCAGCATGGCGGTGGGCTTCATGCGGGCCAGGTCATCGGCCTTCACGATGTGGTGGGTGGCCTCATTGAGCCGCAAGTGCAGGCTCAAGACGTCGGTTTGTTCAAAAAATGCCTCACGCGAAGGGGCACTTTCATGGCCTTGTTGCTCTGCGAGCGTGCGAGATGCCTCACTGCCCCAAATCACCACTTTCATGCCAAAGGCTTTGGCATAACCGGCCACCAATTGACCAATTTTTCCAAAGCCCCAAATACCCAGGGTTTTTTGGTGCAGCACCATACCCACACCAAAATTGACCGGCATGGTGCTGTTTTTCAAGCCCGATTGCTGCCAGGCCCCGTGTTTCAGGTTGCTGATGTATTGGGGCAGTCGCCGCATGCCGGCCATGATCAAGGCCCAGGTCAACTCAGCGGGTGCGATCGGCGAGCCGACCCCCTCTGCCACGGCAATGCCTTTATCGGTGCACGCAGCCACATCAATGTGTGGCCCCACCTTGCCGGTTTGAGAGATCAATTTGAGCTTGGGCAGCTTTTCAATGAGGGCACGATTGAAGTGGGTTCGCTCGCGAATGAGAACCAAAACTTCAGCGTCTTTGAGTCGCACTGCCAATTGTCCCGTCCCTTTGACGGTGTTGGTATAGACCTTGGCCGTGTAAGGTTCGAGCAGTTGAGAGCAGGCCAGTTTGCGCACCGCGTCTTGGTAGTCATCAAGGATCACAATGTT
>CAMDJU010000185.1 GCA_945900695.1 Bordetella parapertussis
CGTGTCGGTGGCAATCAAAAAACGATCAAAGGCCTGGGCCTCGCGAACAAGCTTGCCCAGCCACAGCGTGGTTCTAAGGTTTCCGGCTGTGCACACTTGCAATGCGATCTTGGACTCATGAACCAGCCTGGGGTAGTCCGCATCGGGCATGGCGACCGGGCCGCCAGTGGTATGAAAAGACACATCCGGTTGCATGTCCAGAAGGTGGTCTGCCCAGATGCCAGATGACCCTGGGATAGATGACCCACCGGTGTGCACCAGCGTGATCATTCCGTGCTTCTTGGCTGCTGCAATCATGGGTGTGTAGTCGTAGGGCGTCTTGACCGAACCAAAACCAGCCTTGGCCAACCACACGCCTTGGCGCGCGATTTCGGCGAAGTCCTGTTCCACCAGGCCAGGCTCCAGGATGACCGCGCCCGCCCACACCCGCATGCCCCCTGGGCGGTAAGACTCAAAGCATTTCATCGCCGCCACGGCCAGTGCCTTGACCCCATCGGGGTCTTTGGGGCGACCGGGCACATGCACTTCAGATGCACTGATGGCCGTCGTGACGCCGCCATGCACATAGCTTTCCAAGAAGCCGACCGTCTTTTGTCGTGGCGTGTAGTCACCAAAAGTGTTGTGCACTTGCGAGTCGATCAAGCCGGGGATGGCCGTGGCGCCACCGGCATCGATCACCACATCGCATGAGGGCAGTTCGCTGTCTGCCACCTGGCCTGCGCGGGTGATGACCCCTTTGTCCATCAAGATCGCATCTCCCTGCACAAATGGCTCGCGCCAATCCCCCGAGACAATCCGGCCTAAATTCACGATGGCGGTGCGCATAAAAACTTCCTTTGTTGCGAAAGATGAGGCGATGGATCGCATGGTATGCGATCAGCGCTTGAATTCTCTGCGGGGGAAAGGAATCGTGATGACCTATTCACGGAGTTGATTTTTGGGTACCCCATCCGTGTGGGATGAGTTGCATCTAATGGCGGGCCATGGCCTGTGGAGAGGTGGCGGTGACCAAAGCGCGCACCACGTCCATAGAACCCAAGCCAGTCCGGCGCACATCGGCAACGCGGGCCTCATCCATCCCGCCGACCTTTCATTCGATACCCTCAGGGCTTAAAAATCCAACGATAAGCCCAGCGAAAAAGCGTCCACCGAAGTCAAGCCCTTGTTGTAGTAGGACATGTAGTCAAACACCACACTCATGTCTTTTTCGACCACAGCCTTGGCCCCCAGGCCATATGAAAAGCTGATGAACTTGTTTTCTGCAGCAGATAGACCGGTGGGGTATGTGCTCAAGGTGCGCTCACCGCTGGCCATGCCCAGCTTGCCGAAAATCTCCAGTTCAGGCCCCAGGTTTCTGCGCGCTTTGATATACAGGCCATAGAGGTTATTGATTTCTCCGGTCACCGCGGTGGTGGTGGAAGTGGTGGTCGTCGTGCCAGTGGCGCTGATATAGGCCGTCTCTGCATTGCGCACGCTAAATCCCAACATGCCCTCATAGCCAAAGGTTTCAGTTGTTTTTTTGCCCAAGGTGACGCGCAAAGCCGTTGGGCCAATGGTCAACCCTGGCTCGCTGTACTTCACCACGTTGATGGAGGTTTCCATGTAGAAACGCTTTTCGGGCGGCTTGGGGGTTTTCAGTTGCGCCATCACGGGGGCACACACCACAAGGGTCAAGAAGATGGCGATCAGTTTTTTCATGGCAATTCCCAATGCTGAATCAGCAAATGTGCATAGATAAGCAATTAGCAAGCCACTTCAGTGCAGGTGGGCAGCACGGGAGAGAGGGCGGCAAAAGCCTGCCGTTGTTGACAAAGAAGAACAGGCAAACCGATGCCAACGGCCAGTTTTTGCCGCTAGGGTGGCGGTTGCAACGCGCAAATGGCTTTCCCCAAGGGGGGGTCAGTTGAAGTGGCGCCAGCAGGCTTGTTCGGCCAAGACCTCACCCTTGTTGGTGAGGCAATAGTTTTTGTTCACGTGCTTTGCACCATCGGTGATGATGTAGGAGCGGTAGAGGGTTTTGTCCTTGGACACATACATCACAGCGCTGCGCATTTGGCTGCACTTGTCACCCAGCACACAGGAGCGCATCGCGTCTGAAGTGGGGTAGAGGTCCACCGCCACGATGGGGCGTTTTTTGCCCAGCTTGGTCTTGATCAAGCGCACAGCGCAGGTGTGTCCGTCAACCTTGTCCAAGGACAAGGATTCCAGCAATCCGTTGACCTCATCGACCAGCAACTCCCGGTACCACTGGCCCAAAATGCCACGGCAAAGGTAATAGTCTTCGGTCTCACTTTTGTGAAATGGCTGTGTGAAGGGGCGGCGGTCCGCATCAAAATAAAACATCGGCTCTTCGCCAAAGGTGCGGGTGGGCCGTTCAACGGCTTTGGGCGGTTCTTTGCTTTTGGCCGCGGGCTTGGCAGGGGCAGGATCGGCCGCCCATGTCACTGGCGCAAAGCCCATGGAGAACGTCATCAGCACACAGCAAAGGGTATAAAAGGTTTTTTGAATCATCGTTGCACACCAGGGTGACAGGGATGATTCGTCCCCAAACACAAGGACTTGAGGTCAAGCCTGACAGCGCCAGCGAGCCTGCGCATCAATCCACCGTGTAACAGGTGGTGTCAGGGTGCCATTTGCCCTTGGAGGTGACGCAGTGCTGGGCGATCATCTTGCGGTCCATATCAGACAAGAAGTAAGAGCGGTAAACCCCATTGCCCGTGCGCGGCAGCAAGTTGACGCTGCGAAAGGCTGGGCAGCGCTCGCGCACCACACACTCTTGCATGGCGATACGGCTGGGGTAAAGGTGGATGCTCAAACGCCCGGGCGCCAAGCTGCGGCCGGTTCCCACGCTGACCACACAAAATTCGCCTTTGACGAAAGGCATTTCGACCATTTCGGCAAAGTAGTTCATCTCGGCGCTCAGCAACTGCCTGAACCACGGGGCCACCACGCCGTCACAGTCAAAAAAATTCAACTTGGAGGTTTGGTGCATGATTTCTTTGAGCGGGACATTTTGCTCATTGAGGTTGAGCATGGGCTCTTTGCCCGATGTCGGCGGGCGCGCCTTCAAGGCCATTTGAGGCTCTTTTTTCATGGGTTTGGAAAAGCTGGGTGCCGCTTCCTCGGGCACTTTTTCAACGGGGGCTTTGCTGGCTTTTTCGGGGTAGGGCTTGTAATTGGGGGCGGGTTTGTCTTGCGCCCAAGCCCCAGACAAAAGGAGCAGACCGATCCAAAGGGTAAGAAAAAGGTGAGTTAAACGCATATCTGTATGTTAAGGGGCGGATCTGCCTTTAAAAATATTGATTTTATTGATATACAGCAAAAGTCATGCCGCTTAAAGTACAGTTCCTTGGTGTCGAATCCAAGTGTATGAATTTTCCCTTTTTTGCGATCATTGTTCTTTGCCTGAGTTTGGCCGCTTGCGGTCCAGGGGGCAGTGCCACTGGCAGTTCTTCAGGCATCAGTGGGTCTTTGGCCGTACAAGCCACCTCTTATGGCAATAAAAATGTGGCTGGCTTGACCACCACAGCGGTGGAGGTCGATGCTGTCACGAATGTACTTTTGGTCCCAACCTCTGTCACTTTTGGTGATTTCTTCCAGGAGGGGGCCTATTCGGCCTTTGTGGTGTCAACTGCTGGGCAAGCCTATTTTTTGCGCTGGCAGTCAGCCACCTCGACCTGGGTCGATGGGTCTGCAACCCTGTTTGGCACGGGGGCCAGAAATACCTGCAACGCCACTTACGCCATCACCGCCGATTTCAATGCAGATGGCAAGCCAGATGTGTTTTTGTCTTGTTCAGGGCTTTCAAATCAATTGATTTTTCTCAGCTCGGGTTCGAGCTATGTCCGCACCGACCCTGGCATTGCCTTGGATGGCAATCGAGCCGCGGCGGCTGACATCAATGGCGATGGCGCATTGGATTTGGTGCTGACAGATAAGAATGCGACCCCCCAAATATGGAAGGGCATCCTCACGGCCAATGGCACTGGAAACGCCGTTACTTTCGCAAAGCAAACCGGTTGGTTGTCCACCACCACTTGTAATGGCACCACCTTGCCTACCAATATTGACTCCGTGTTTTTGGTGCCTGCCCTATGGGACACCGCTGGTGCGGCCAACACAAATTTGATTTTGGGTGGCGTTGCCAGTGGAGGTGGTAAACCTTATGTCCGATTGAAAAGAATAGACACCGAAACGGTTCCACCTTACTACTCAGCTTGCGTGGCCAAAGGATTTTTGCAAATTCAAGAGGGCGTGAACAACGCCGCACTTCGCGACATTTTTTACCAAAACAGCAAGTTTTATCTGTTGACCGCTTATCAGCCGACAACTGCAGAGCCCAGTGAGATTCAGTTGAGCAGTTACACGATCAACACAGATGGCACGCCCGTTTTTTCAGTCACTAAAAGACTCACCTCTGCTGCCGGATTTGCCAAGCAATACAAATACAACAGTTCGGATTATTTTCAACCTTACGAAGCTGGCTGTTCATCCGGCATTAGCTCCAATCGATGTGGTCCTTTGGCCAATATAGCGCCGCCCTGAGCCCAAGTTTGACCCTGGGCTGGGACAGGACGCTTTAACTGCCCCGCGTGACCGGCATTTCCACCTCTTGTGGCTCCAGGGCAATGTGCCGCGCCAACTCCAACTTGGCGATCGAGTTGCGGTGCACTTCGTCGGGTCCATCGGCCAAGCGCAAGGTGCGCTGGTGGGCCCAGGCGTAGGCCAAGGGGAAATCGTCGCTCACACCACCCGCGCCATGGGCTTGGATGGCCCAGTCGATGATTTGCAAGGCCATGTTGGGCGCAATCACCTTGATCATGGCGATCTCGGTTTTAGCGATTTTGTTGCCCACGGTGTCCATCATGTAGGCCGCCTTGAGGGTGAGCAAGCGGGCTTGCTCGATCATGATGCGCGACTCGGCAATGCGCTCGTGCCAAACGCCTTGGGCAGAGATTTTTTTGCCAAACGCGACCCGGCTGTTCAGGCGCTTGCACATCAACTCCAGGGCACGCTCGGCGCTTCCAATGGTGCGCATGCAGTGGTGGATGCGGCCTGGGCCCAGGCGGCCTTGGGCGATTTCAAAGCCGCGACCTTCGCCCAGCAGCAGGTTGCTGGCGGGCACGCGCACATTGTTGAGCACCACTTCCATGTGGCCATGCGGGGCATCGTCATAGCCAAACACTGTCAAGGGCCGCAACACCGACACGCCCGGTGTGTTGGCGGGTATGACGATCATGCTTTGTTGCGAGTGGCGGGGTGCTTCGGGGTCGGTTTTGCCCATCACGATGTAGATGGCACAGCGCGGGTCGCCCGCACCAGAGCTCCACCATTTGCGCCCATTCACCACGTAATGGTCGCCGTCGCGCTCAATGCTGCATTGCACATTGGTGGCGTCGGATGAGGCCACATCGGGTTCGGTCATCAAAAACGCCGAGCGGATATCGCCGCGCAGCAAGGGCTCGAGCCACTCGTCTTTGATGGCCTCGCTGGCGTAACGCTCCAGGGTTTCCATGTTGCCCGTGTCGGGGGCCGAGCAATTGAACACCTCGGCGGCAAAGGGAACCCGGCCCATGATTTCGCACATGGGCGCGTATTCGAGGTTGCTCAG
>CAMDJU010000186.1 GCA_945900695.1 Bordetella parapertussis
ACCTGTCCACCTACACCCTCTCGCACACACTGCCCGAAGCCTTGCGCGGCAAGCTGCCCAGCATTGAGCCGTTGGAGCAGGAGTTGGGGAAAGATTCTGATTCGTCAAAAGCTGGGGGGGTGGGGTATGAGTTCTGAGTGGACCCGAACCACCTGGGGAGAAGTCGCACCCCTTGAATACGGGAAAGCACTACGTGATTACCAGAATATCGCCGAAGGGTTTCCTGTCTATGGCACTAACGGGCCTATAGGTTTTCACGACACTGCGCTTTGTAAGACCC
The DNA here is from genome assembly GCA_945900695.1 of Bordetella parapertussis. Lineage (GTDB taxonomy): Bacteria > Pseudomonadota > Gammaproteobacteria > Burkholderiales > Burkholderiaceae_C > Limnohabitans > Limnohabitans parapertussis_A. The sequence continues at coordinate 281 of CAMDJU010000186.1, forward strand.
CAGGTGTAGTGATTGGTAGAAAAGGCGCTTATCGTGGTGTCCATTACAGTTCCCGACCGTTCTTCGTGATCGATACTGCCTTTTACTTGAAGCCAAAAGCAGAGATTGATATGCGGTGGGCCTACTACGCCTTGCTCACATGTGACATCAACAACATGGATTCGGGCTCTGCGATTCCGTCAACGAGTCGGGATGAGTTTTACAAGCTCTCTGTTTTCGTCCCTCCATTGGCTCAGCAGGTGCTGATTGCGGAATTTTTGGCGAAGTTTGATGACCGCATTACCCTCCTGCGCGAAACCAACACCACCCTCGAAGCCATCGCCCAAGCCCTGTTCAAGTCCTGGTTCGTGGACTTCGACCCCGTCCACGCCAAGATGCAAGGTCGCGCCCCCGAAGGCATGATTGATGCCACCGCCGCCCTGTTCCCCGACAGCTTTAAAGGGTCGGAGTTGGGACCTGTGCCGAAGGGGTGGCGGTTGAAAACAATGGCTGATGTTTCAACCATTGGTATTGGGAAAACGCCACCCAGAAAAGAGCCTCAATGGTTCACCGAAAACTCATCTGATGTTCGGTGGGTATCAATCAGGGACATGGGTAACGTCGGCATTTATGCATCGCAAACAAGCGAATATTTGACGTCAGAAGCTGTCGAAAAGTTCAATGTGCGTGTTGTGCCTGACAACACGACCCTGATGAGCTTCAAGTTGACAATTGGTCGTGTGGCGTTGACCGATGGCGAAATGACAACTAATGAAGCTATCGCACATTTCAAGCTCGATAAGAAGTCACCTGTGACAAGTGAGTTTATTTACTTGTATCTCAAGCAGTTTAACTTTTCATCATTGAGCAGCACCTCGTCGATAGCCGAGGCAGTGAACTCAAAGACGGTTAGAGAGATTCCCATTTTGGTGTCGTCATCAGAGCTAATGACGGCATTTCAAGATAACGTCAATCCGCTATTCAATCAGCTTAAAAACGCCGAAGCCTTGGCTGCGAATCTTTCTGCCATTCGTGACACGCTGCTTCCTCGCCTCATCTCTGGTCAGCTGCGTTCATCGGAATTAGAAAGCTTCATTGGTGAAAAGGTTTTGAGTTCATGAGCAGCCTGACCGATATTGAAAAGCGCTACCTTGAAAAAATACTTGGTATGCAAAGCGGGTATGTACTTGACTATTCAGATCCAACTTTTGCAGCCTTTTTTTTAAGCGACATAAGATTGATATTCACTCTCAAAAATACCAAACGTTCGGCCCTTCAAAGGCCAAAAAGATGCGGGCTTTCTGGGAGCAAGAGTCGGATGCGTTGGTCGCGAGCGTGTTGTCTGAAATGCTCGCTGCCTATGTTGCAACGTGTGAACTCAGTAACAACACACCAGATCATTCAATTCTGGATAAGTGTGAAAAAATTGTTGCCCGACTCTCGGGTGACCGTGCGCCTGTAAAGGCTGCTGAAACAGTTGATTCCTTTCTTCATCAAGAATTCACCATTCCCAATTTGGAAAAGTTGCCGATTGAGCCACAGGTGGCAAGCATCATTGAGGACCGGCTTGAGGAGGCGCGCAAAGCGTTGGCCGCTGGTGCTTCTTTATCAGTTATTTTTCTTTGTGGAAGCGTTCTAGAGGGCGTGCTTCTCGGTGTAGCCCAACAACACCCAGCTCAATTAAATCGAGCCACAAGTAGCGCCAAAACATCAGAGGGCAACGAAACCCAATGGGGCGCTTACCTCGACTGGTTTGTGCAGCGCATCGTCAAGATGAACGCGGTGTTCAAGCCGGCGATTCAGGCGTTGGCATGAGCGCAGAATGGTTCAGTGCACCAAAACCAGAATCTCTATACATGTTGCGCCGTATTTGTATAGAAAAATTGATTTTCTATACATGAACCACTTAGAATAACCCGAATGTATGCAATCAAACACCTTGATGCTCTGAAGCCTGAGCGTTTTGAAACGCCAGCCATTCTGAAAAAATTGGCCAGCAGCAGCCGCAAGCTGGCCGAGCTCAAGGGCATTGCTGCATCCATCCCCAACCAAGGCATCCTCATCAGCACCCTAGGCCTGCAAGAGGCCAAAGACAGTTCCGAAATTGAAAACATCGTAACGACCCACGATGAGTTGTTCAAAGACGAGGTGTTGCCAGAAGCCTTCACCAACCCAGCAGCCAAGGAAGTGCTGCGCTATCGTCAAGCCTTGCGCGTGGGCTTCGAGCGGGTTCGCGAAACGGGCTTGCTGACCAACAATCACATTGTAGAAATCCAAGGGGTGCTGGAAGAGAACAATGCCGGATTTCGCAAGCTGCCCGGCACGGCACTTAAAGATGGTATTGGGCGCACGGTGTACACACCGCCGCAAGACCCGGCAGAGATTGTGGTGTTGATGTCTGCACTTGAGCGGTTCATCAACGAATCAGACCTGCATGCTGCCGACCCGCTAATTAAGATGGCGTTGATTCACCACCAGTTCGAGACCATCCATCCCTTTTATGACGGCAATGGCCGCACGGGCCGAATCGTGAATGTCCTCTACCTGGTGAAGGAGGAGCTTCTGGACATTCCCGTTTTGTACCTTAGCCAACACATTGTGCGCAGCAAGGCCCGGTATTACGAACTGCTGCAACGCGTCAGAGAAGAAGACTTGTGGGAAGAATGGGTGCTGTACATGCTGGAGGCTGTGGAATTGACCGCAGCCCGGACGCTCACGACAATACAGGCCATTAAGGAAGCGCTGCTCGAATACAAACATCGCATTCGTGCAGAGCATAAGTTTTACAGCCAAGATCTGATTAACCATTTGTTTTCTCACCCGTACACCCGGATTGAGTATTTGCAGCGCGACCTCAATGTTTCCCGCATCACAGCCACTAAATACCTCGACGCACTGACGGCAAACGGGTTTTTACACAAACAAAAGCAGGGCCGCTCGAATTACTTTGTCAATATCACACTGACTAAGATTCTTCTTGGCCAAGGTCAGACTACATGACCGAAGACCAACTCGAACAAGAAACCCAGGGCTGGTTGGCCTCGGTCGGCTATACGCCGCTCAACGCCCGTGATCTGGACCACCTGGACCCGCGCTTGGCGCGTGCCAGCAATCGCGAGGTGGTGTTGGCGGTCAGTTTGCGTGCGGCCATTGACCGGCTCAACCCCTCGGTGCCTGCCGCAGCCCGGGAAGACGCGTTCAAACAGGTGTTGGACATGGGCCAGCCTGCACTGCTGTCGGGCAACCGGGCATTTCACCGTTTGTTGGTGGCGGGTGTGCCGGTGCAGTACCAAAAGGACGGTGAGACGCGGGGCGACTTTGTGCGCTTGGTCGATTGGCACCCCACCGCCGCCAACGAGTGGCTGGCGGTGCAGCAGTTCACCATCAAGGGGCCGCGCCACACGCGCAGGCCCGACATCATTTTGTTCATCAACGGTTTGCCGCTGGTGCTGATTGAGCTGAAGAACCCGGCCGATCTGAACGCCGACATTTGGAAGGCTTACGACCAAATACAAACCTACAAAGAACAGATTGCCGAAGTGTTCACCTTCAACGAGCTGTTGGTGATCTCGGATGGCACCGAAGCGCGCATGGGGTCACTGTCGGCCAATGCCGAACGCTTCATGCAGTGGCGCACGATTGACGGTGTGACGCTGGACCCACTTGGCAAGTTCCAGGAGTTGGAGACCTTGGTGCGCGGTGTGCTGGCCCCAGCTTATTTGCTGGACTACCTGCGCTATTTCGTGCTGTTTGAAGACGATGGCACGCTGGTCAAAAAGGTGGCGGGTTACCACCAGTTTCACGCGGTGCGTGCGGCAGTGGAGCAAGTCGTCACCGCCGCCAGCACTGACGAAGCGAACCGGCGCGGCAAAGGTGGCGTGGTTTGGCACACCCAGGGCAGCGGCAAGAGCATCACCATGACCTGCTTTGCGGCCCGCGTGATGCAAGAGCCCCGGCTGGAGAACCCAACCATCGTGGTCATCACCGACCGCAACGACCTCGATGGTCAGTTGCTGGGTGTGTTCAGCCTGAGCCAAGACCTGCTGCGCGAACAACCCCAGCAAGCCACCACGCGCCAACGGTTGCGCGAGTTGCTGGACAACCGCCCTTCTGGCGGCATCATATTTGCCACCATTCAAAAGTTCATGCCGGGTGAAGATGAAGACGTTTTTCCGTGCTTAAGCCAGCGGCGCAACATTGTGGTGATGGCCGACGAGGCGCACCGCACGCAATACGGCTTTGAAGCCAAGCTCAAGTCGCGCAAGGTTCATGGCGGTGCGAGCCCTGCGGTGGCCTATGCCACGGGCGATGGCCAGACGGTGGCCAGAACCGCCGACTTTGCGCCGCCCGAATACCAAGTCAAATACCAAGCCGGTTATGCCCAACACCTGCGGGATGCTTTGCCCAACGCCACTTTTGTGGCGTTCACCGGCACGCCCGTCAGCAGCACCGACCGAGATACGCGGTCGGTGTTTGGCGACTACATCCATGTGTACGACATGCAGCAGGCGCAAGAAGACGGTGCGACTGTGGCCATTTATTACGAAAGCCGCTTGGCCAAACTGGGCTTGAATGACAACGAACTCAGCCAGCTCGACGACGAGGTGGACGAGCTGGCCGAGGATGAAGAAGAGAGCCAGCAAGCCAAGCTCAAAAGCCATTGGGCCGCATTAGAGAAGGTGGTGGGTGCAGAGCCGCGCATCGCCAGCGTGGCCGACGACTTGGTGGCGCATTTTGAGGAGCGCAATAACGCCCAAGACGGCAAAGCCATGATCGTTGCCATGAGCCGCGAGATTTGCGTGCACCTGTACAACGAGATCACCCGCCTGCGACCTGATTGGCACAGTGATGACCCAGAGCATGGCGCCATCAAGATCGTGATGACCGGCAGCGCGAGCGACAAGGCTTTGCTGCGGCCTCATGTTTACAGCGGCCAAACCAAGAAGCGTCTGGAAAAGCGCTTCAAAGACCCGACTGACCCACTCAAGCTGGTGATCGTGCGAGACATGTGGCTGACCGGTTTTGATGCGCCATGTGTGCACACTCTGTATGTGGACAAGCCCATGAAGGGTCACAACCTGATGCAGGCCATTGCCCGCGTGAACCGCGTGTTCAAGGACAAGCAAGGCGGCCTGGTGGTGGACTACATCGGCATTGGTGAAGACCTCAAAGCCGCGATGAAGGAGTACACCGCCAGCAAAGGTCGGGGCAAGCCCACGGTGGATGCGCGGGAAGCGCTGGCCGTGATGCTGGAAAAGCTCGACGTACTGCGCGCCATGTTGCACGGCTATGACTATTCGGGCTTTTT
>CAMDJU010000187.1 GCA_945900695.1 Bordetella parapertussis
CATTCACCATGGCAGGCACCAAAAACCCATGGGCGTGGTCACCGGCAGGTACCAGGCTCTTGTGACCGCTCACCTGCCAAGCACCGCCCACTTGCTTTGCCGTTGATTGGCATTTGTGCAGGCCGTAGCGCGCACCTTTTTCATGGTGCGCCAATACCAACAAGGTCTCGCCACCGGCCAAGCGCGGCAGCCATTCGGTTTTGAGGTCTTCGGGCGCAAAAGCTTGCAGCACCGCGGTGCACATCCAAGTGTGGGCCAGCGGTTCCATCACCATGCCCCGCCCCAACTCTTCCATGGCCACCATGCCCTCAGTGGGGCCCATGGCCATGCCGCCATAAGCGTCTTGCACATACAGGCCGCACAAGCCCAACTCGGCCATGGCTTGGTAGGCGCTGGCAGAAAAACCACCTGCTGCAACCACGCTGCGTCGTTCGTCAAAGCTGTAGGCCTTGTCCACCCATTTTCGGACCGCGTCGCGCAGTTGCTCTTGTTCGTCTGAAAAATCAAAGTCCATGCTTTACCCCAAAACAGTTTGTGCAACGATGTTGCGTTGCACTTCATTCGAACCGCCATAAATGGTGGTCTTGCGCATATTGAAATAAGTAGACGCCAAGGGCGCGCAATGCGCCGCGCCCACATGGTCACCTTGCCAACCGGCGTCCATCGCCTCTTGGATGAAGGGCAAGCTGAAGGGCCCTGCGGCCATCATCATCAGCTCGCTGTAGCGCTGCTGAATTTCGGAGCCGCGGATTTTCAAGAGGCCTGCGATGTCCAACGACTGCTTGCCCGACTTTTCTGCGCTCAACACCCGCAGCACCATCATCTCTAGCGCAATGACATCCACTTCAAGTTTGGCGATTTCATCTTTGAAACGCAGGTCGTCCCACACGCCTTCGGCTTTGGCGATGCGCTTTAAGCGCTCCAACTCGCGCTTGGCACGGTTGACATCAGCGATGTTGGTGCGCTCATGCGCCAACAAATACTTGGCGTAGTTCCAGCCCTTGTTTTCTTCACCAATCAGGTTCTCGGCTGGCACTTCCACGTTGTCAAACCACACCTCGTTGACTTCGCATTCGCCGTCCAGCAATTTGATGGGGCGCACACTCACGCCCTTGGACTTCATGTCGATCAGCAAAAACGATATGCCAGTTTGTGGTTTGCCTTCGTTGCTGGTGCGCACCAAGCAAAAAATCCACTCACCAAACTGTGCCAAGGTGGTCCAGGTTTTTTGGCCATTGACAATGAATTTATCGCCCACGCGCTCGGCGCGGGTTTTGAGGGAGGCCAAGTCAGAGCCCGATCCCGGCTCGCTGTAGCCTTGGCTCCACCAGACCTCGCCACTGGCAATGCCAGGTAAAAAACGTTGTTGCTGTTCGGTATTACCAAAGGCCATGATGACGGGCGCCACCATCACGGGGCCAAAGGGCACCACGCGGGGCGCACCAGCCAAGGCGCACTCTTCTTCAAACAAGTGCTTTTGCACCGCGTTCCAACCGGGGCCGCCAAACTGGGTGGGCCAGCCGTAGCCCAACCAGCCCTTGGTGCCCAAAATTTTGGCCCAGGACTGCATGTCTTCTCGCGTCAAGCGCAAGGCGTTGTGCACTTTATGGGAAATGTGGGCGGGCAAAGAGGCATGAACCCAGTCGCGAATTTCTTCGCGAAAGGCTTGCTCTTCGGGGGTGAATTTCAGGTCCATGTCATCTCTCCATGATGCGCTGATGTGGGCGCTGGGGCTACTGATTTTTTAGCACGATCGTGCGATTTTGCCGCAAAGCCAGCCACGGCTGTGGCCTTTCGTGATAATCCACGCCATGCGCAACCTTGTGATTTTGATTTCTGGCAGCGGCTCCAACATGGCTGCCATCGCACTCGCTGCCCAACACGATGATTGGGCCCACAAACTTCAAGCCCGCGTGTGTGCGGTGATCAGCAGCCGACCTGATGCCATGGGCTTGCACATGGCTGCCGGCCTGGGCTTGCCCACCCAAGTCGTGAGCCACCAGACTTACGCCACCCAGCCCGATCCTCGGGCTGCTTTTGACCAAGCTTTGATGCAAGCCATCGACGTCCATCAGCCTGCATTGGTGCTGCTGGCGGGATTTATGCGCATCCTGAGCCCGGCATTTGTGGCCCATTACGCTGGGCGGTTGATCAATATCCACCCGTCATTGCTGCCGGCATTCCCTGGACTCAACACCCACCAAAGGGCCCTGGATGCGGGCTGCCAATTTGCCGGCGCCACCGTGCACCACGTGACCGCCGATTTGGACAATGGGCCGATCCTGGCGCAAGCCGTGGTGCCCGTATTACCCGGCGACAGTGCCGATACCTTGGCAGCGCGGGTGCTCACGCAAGAGCATTTGATTTACCCCAGGGCGCTGGCCGATTTGCTGACGTCATTGGCAGCGTAACGAAGCAATGGGCACTGGGCTGACACGAGCTTCAGCCACACAGTGCTTTCTTCAGGCGGCCAACCTGGAGTTGCGCGGCAAATGCGCCATCAAAAATTCCATCTGATCGTCCAGGATGCGGCGGTTGCGCAAGATAAAGTCTTCCCACAGGGTGGGCACATAAGGCGTATAGAGCAAAGGCATTTTGGCTTGCTCTGGGGTGCGGCTGCTTTTGCGGTGGTTGCAGGCGCGGCAGGCGGTGACCACGTTCATCCAATGGTCTACCCCGTTTTGGGCAAATGGGATGATGTGCTCTCGGGTGAGCTCGGTTTCGTGGAAATGGTCCCCACAGTAAGCGCAGATATTGCGGTCGCGGGCAAACAACTTGGCGTTGGTCAAACCAGGGCGCAACTGAAAGGGATTGATGGATGGCACGCCTCGGGTGCCAATGATGCTGTTGACTGCAATGATGGACTGCTGACCGGTGATGGCGTTGTGACCACCCCGAAAAACAGCGATTTCACCCCCCGACTCCCAACGAACTTCGTTGGCAGCGTAGTGAATCACAGCCTGTTCCAGCGAGATCCACGACTGGGGCAAGCCCTGGGCCGAGAGTTTCAAAACCTTCAATCCACACCTCCTTGATGGTTCAAAACCGGATGCGCTTTCTGATTGCGCCTAATGTAGCGAACGCAATGTCTCTATGCGAGACAATATAACCTCTTTTATTGGCACCCTAGTGACAGCCCCATCGCCCCCATGCGCATTCTTCACGGATTTCAACCCCAGCAACGCGCGCCCCACTGCGCCCTGACCATTGGCAACTTTGATGGGGTTCACCGTGGCCACCAGGCCATGTTGGCCTTGTTGCGTTCAGAAGCTGAGCACCGGGGCCTGCCCAGCTGCGTGCTGACATTTGAGCCCCATCCACGGGATCACTTTGCACGCTTGGCTCAAAACCCCCATTTGGCCCCGGCCCGCATTGCCACCCTGCGCGACAAATTGAGCGAGCTGGCCGCCTGCGGCATTGACCAATGCGTGGTGCTGCCCTTCAATGAAAAGCTGGCCAGCAGCAGCCCCGAAAATTTTGTGCGCCACGGCTTGGTGGAGGGCCTGGGCGTGCGCTATGTGTTGGTGGGGGACGACTTTCGCTATGGTGCGAAACGCCTGGGCGATTACGCCAGCCTGGACGAGGCCGGTGCGGTGCATGGCTTTGATGTGGCTCGCATGAACAGCTACGAGGTGCGCGGCCAAAGGGTGTCGAGTTCTGCGGTGCGCGCCGCATTGGCCGATGGCGATATGGCCCGTGCGGCGCAGTTGCTGGGACGCCCGTACGCCATTTCAGGCCATGTGGTGCACGGGCGCAAATTGGGCCGCACCTTGCAATGCCCCACCTTGAATTTGCGTTTTAGCCACTGGAAACCCGCTGCCAGTGGCATTTTTGTGGTCCAAGTGCATGGCCTGGGTGACAAGGCTTTGCCGGGGGTGGCCAACTTGGGGGTGCGCCCATCCATCGACCCCAACGATGTCAACGGTGGCCGCGTCTTGCTGGAAACGCATTGCTTGGATTGGCCCAGCGACCTGGGCTCAGAGGGGGGCTACGGTAAAATCATTCGCGTGGACTTGTTACATAAATTGCACGACGAATTGAAGTACGACAGCTTGGATGCTTTGCAACAAGGCATTGCACAAGATTGTGTGGACGCCCGTCTGTGGTTCGAACAGCACGCACCCAGCCCCGCCAATACCCGCCGCCAAACCACCCGCGACCGAATTTGAAGCGCCCGGGGCCAGCACTCACCCTGCACCGCCCTTGCCGCCCTGTCCTGGCATTGGCCATGCCGCTTTTGTTTGAGCTTCAAAATGACCGAATCCACTTCCGATTACCGCAACACCCTCAACCTGCCCGACACGCCCTTCCCCATGCGGGGCGACTTGCCCAAACGCGAACCGGCGTGGGCCAAGGCGTGGTCTGAGCAAGGGCTTTACAAACAACTGCGCGTGACGCGCCACGGCCAACCGCTGTTTGTGCTGCACGACGGCCCGCCTTACGCCAACGGGAAATTGCACATTGGACACGCACTGAACAAAGTGCTCAAAGACATGATCGTGAAAAGTCGCCAATTGGCGGGCTTTGATGCGCAATACATCCCCGGTTGGGACTGCCACGGCCTCCCGATTGAAAACGCCATCGAAAAGTTGCATGGTCGCAAGCTCTCTAGAGACGATATGCAGGCCAAAAGCCGCGCCTTTGCCACCGAGCAAATCGACCAACAACGCGAAGACTTCCAACGCTTAGGCGTTTTGGGCGACTGGGAGCGCCCCTACCGCACCATGGACCCCGCCAACGAGGCCGGCGAAATCCGCGCCTTCAAGCGGGTGATCGAGCGCGGCTTTGTCTACCGCGGCTTGAAGCCTGTGTATTGGTGTTTCGATTGTGGCTCGTCCTTGGCCGAATTTGAAATTGAATACGCCGATAAAAAAAGCGACACGCTGGATGTGGCATTTTTGTGCGCCCAACCTGACAAACTGGCCCAAGCTTTCGGCCTGTCTCAGTTGGACAAAGAAGCTTTTGCGGTCATCTGGACCACCACGGCTTGGACCATTCCCGCCAACCAAGCGCTGAACCTCAACCCCGAGTTGATCTATGCGCTTGTCGACACCGCCCAAGGTTTGTATATCTGCGCTGAGAGCTTGGTGGACAAGTGTTTGGAGCGTTGGCAACTCAGCGGCAACGTGGTCGCTACCTGCAAAGGCCATGCGCTGGACCTGATCGAATTTCACCACCCACTGTCGCATGTGGATGCAGGCTACCAGCGAACCGCGCCTGTTTACCTGGCCGACTACGCCACCGCCGACGACGGCACCGGCATCGTGCACAGCGCCCCTGCTTATGGCGTGGACGACTTCAACTCCTGCGTCGCGCACGGCATGAAGTACACCGACATATTGAACCCCGTGCAAGGCAATGGCGCTTATGCCGCCGACTTCCCGCTCTTTGCCGGTCATCACATTTGGAAAGCCGTGCCAGTCATTTTGGCGGCACTGAAAAACGCCAACCGCTTGATGGCCACCCATGGCATCACCCACAGCTACCCGCATTGCTGGCGTCACAAAACACCGGTGATTTACCGCGCCGCAGCGCAGTGGTTTATTCGCATGGACGA